>DASRZB010000174.1:0-4241 GCA_035653855.1 Acidothermaceae bacterium
ACCGCCTCCCGCAGGCGGTCGAGCGCGGGCGCGAGTTGAGCAGGTATGACGTCGAGCAGCGCGGCCACGGCAGCGGCGTCAGTCGGGTCGGGGGACAACACCATCGCCTCAACGACCTGCAGCGCACCGACGTCGAGTCGATCGAGCGCAATCTCGACGGATGCGCGCCCGGCTGCCCGGGTTGCCAGCACCTCGATGTCGGATGGAACGGGGTGCAACAGGTCGGGCCGAGCCATGAGTAGCCGCGCAAGATCATCGTCAGGCTGCTCACGCAACCAGTTGACGAGATCGACCTGGGCTGGGCTCATCCGGTCAACGTTAGTCGGTCTTTCCCTACCGCCGTGCTGTCGCGAGCAGTGGTGGGGATGGTGCGACCTGTTAGTTGACGGTTACTCGGACGCTGAAGGTGATGTCGTTGCCGTCGAGCGCTTCGTAGGTACCGATGCCAGTCAGGTGCTGGAGGTCGCTAGGCACCTTGCTGCCCACCGCCGGCCAAATCCCGGCCAGGTTGACGTAGGCAGCGCCGACGACATTGTCGGGCATGCCCGACATCGCCGACTTGAACCCGGCGTCGTTGCCCAGCGCGCCGGATGCTGCTGCGTCGTTGGTGACGACGACGTTTGAACCGGACGCCGTAGCTGTGGCCGGAGTGCCGTTGGTGGTGAGCAGCTTGGCGAGCGCCTGCGCAGTCTTGAGTCCACTCGCGACGTCCGTCGGTTCGGCGATGCCGGTGAACTTCGCCTTCGCGCCGTCGGCCGGAACGGCATCGAGGCCGATCACGACACCGTTGCCGATCAGGTTGACCGCGTCGCCGGGCAAGCTGATGCCGAGCTGTGCACTCGCAGCGTCGAGCTCGTCCTTGAAGCCGAGCGAGGCGAGCGGTCCGGATTCGAGCGTCGTGAGTTCCTTGCTGATGGCTGCGCCGACTCCGGACACTGCGACGCCGGCGACTGATCCAGCGGGCAGCTGACCCAGCAGCGCACCGGCGTCCGCGTTCTGGCTCTGGATCCCGGTCGTGTCACCGCCGACGACGCGACCGCTGATCTCGGCGTAACCCGACTGCAGGCTAAGGCCGAGCACGAGGCGGCCCTTCAGCTGGTTGGTGAGGCCTTGGGTGCCGGTCAGGCCCGCGAGGCCACTGATGGTGCTCGGGCCCAAAACGGTAGTGGGGGCAAGGCTGGCGAGGCCGCTCGAATCGCTGCCGCCGACCCAACCGCTGCCGGTGCTCGAGCTGCTGCCGCTGCCGGTGCTGGCCGAGCTAAGGGCGCCGAGGGCGCCGCTGAGTTCGGCGGTTTGCATCTTCGCGGCGTACTTGGATACCGCACCCAGATCGGCCCACGCGGTCACGATGCGATCGCCGCCTAGCGTCGCGACGTCGGCGGCGTACTGGTTGCTCGCGGTAATGCTCGAGGTGCGAGCGGCCGCGACAGCGGCGTCGACCGCCGCCTGGGACGGGCCGACGATCGCGTAGTCATTCTCAAGGGCGAACCCGGCAGTGCTCATGCCGCCGGCGCCCGGCGCGTGGATCAACTTGGTGAGTCCAGCCTGGGCTTGCGTGGCGTCCTTCACTTGAAGGATGCCGACGGGCTGGATCTTTCCACTTGCGTCGGGATAAGCCGCCAAAGCGACCCGATCGCCGAGCCATGGCTTGATGTCGGTCGCGTAGTCGATGTTGCTCGACGGTTGGTTGAACGCTTTGCTCAGCAGGGCGTCCTTGAGCTGGTCGGCGCTGGTGACGTGCGGGGCGTCGGGGAACTTCTGCTCGAAGCGCAGGGCGGCGATCTTCTCCGATGCAGCCGGATCGAGGTCGATCTTGATGTAGGCAATCGAGGACGCCGGTGCCCACTGATCGGGCTGGGCGCCTGAGCTCGCGAGCTTGTGGTAGCCGACGTATGCCACCCCGCCGCCGATGACGGCGAGCACGGCGACCAGGCTGACGACGATCGCCGCGAGGTTGCGGCGCGGGGGGCGCTCAATCGACCCACTGGACAGCATGTCGCCACCCGAGCCGCCCGAGCCAGCCCAGCCGCCGGAGCCCGAGCCGCCCGACAGCAATTCGCCGCTCAGGCCCCCAGGGGCGTCGTCGTGCTGCGGTCCGTGCTCGCTGGTGTCCCCGTTTTGGCTCATCCGGCTATTCTCGGGCATCGCGATGGCGCTCTGTAGGGCCGATCAACACATTGGTGTGTAGTGGCCAGTGCCGCTAGCCTGGAATGTCCACAGTGTTTGCTCTCCATTCTCCTGCGCGACTTTTCGAAAGGGCTTCCCGTGCCTACCGGCAAGGTCAAGTGGTACGACACCGACAAGGGCTTCGGCTTTGTCTCCCGCGACGACGGCGGTGACGTCTTCGTGCATGCTTCGGCACTGCCTTCGGGTCTTGAGGCGCTGAAGCCGGGCAGCCGGGTCGAGTTCGGTGTGGCCGAAGGCAAGCGCGGCGAGCAGGCGCTGTCGATCCGCGTGCTCGATACGCCGCCGTCGCTGGTCGCCTCCCAGGCCCAGGCGCAGCGCAAAAAGCCCGACGAGATGGTCGTTATCGTCGAAGACCTGATCAAGTTGCTCGACGGGATCTCTAACAGCCTGCGCCGCGACCGCTACCCCGACAAGGCGACCGGTCACAAGGTGGCCACCGTGCTGCGAGTAGTAGCGGACGACCTCGACCAGTAGTTCGAGGCGTTGCCCGGGTGAACCTCTGAGGAGCAGGCGACCCTTGGAAGCCCGAGACCTGAATGTGTGAGGAGTCGGTAGTGCTTAGGGGCGCAGGGCGGCGGGGTCTATTGCCGGGACCAAGCCTTCGGCGGCTGCGCGGTCCAGCAACCCGGAGATCGCGGCGTAGCCCTCGTCGCCTAAGTTGACCGAGAATTCGTTGACGTATAAGGCAATGTGGCGCGCCTGGACGTCGGGATCCATCTCGCTCGCGTGCTCCGCAACAAACTCGGCGGACGCCGAGGGGTTGGCGAATGCGTGCTCCACCGAGGCCCGTGCAGCCGACGCCAACCCACCGACGTCCAACTGCCGTTTGGCGAGGATCGCACCGAGCGGGATGGGCAGTCCGGTGTCGGACTCCCACCACGCGCCGAGATCGACCACGTTGGTCAGGCCGTAGTTGTGGTACGTAAAGCGCGCCTCGTGGATCACTAGGCCGGCGTCGAATTTGCCGTCGCGAACGGCCGGCATGATTTCCGGAAAGGGCAGCACGCTGATCTCGCCGACGCCCCGGTCTGCTGCCCACAACCGAAACAGCAGGTAGGCCGTCGTCCGCTCGCCGGGGACCACGACCGACGCGCCGCGCAGGTCGGTCCGACCAGCAGTGAGGACGAGCGGTCCGCAGCCGCGGCCGAGCGCCCCGCCGCTGGGCAGCAATGCGTACTGGTCGAGCAACCACGGCAACGCGGCGTACGAGACCTTGACCACGTCGAACTCGCCACGCTCGGCCGCACCGTTGGTGACATCGACATCGGCGAAGGTGATATCGACGGGCGGTGCTCCGGGGATCAGCCCGTGGGTCCACGCGTAGAACGCGAACGTGTCGTTGGGGCAGGGCGAGAAGGCGATGGAGAGTGGGGTCACGGCAGCGGCTCATTCAGTAGCGTCGACATGGCATCTGCAAGAGCGCCGAAGGCAAGCGGAATGTTCCAGGTCGACCGGTCGCGTCGTCCGATGATGTTGGAGACCGCGCGAATCTCGGTGAACGGGATATCGCGGCCAGTGCGCTCGGAGGAACGTCGGGTCGCCTCGATCACGCCGTAGCCCTCCATCGCCTCGGCCACCGCGCGCGGGTAGCGGGCAGCCAATTCACTAGCGCGCGCATCGGTGCCCGTCATGCACGACAGCGTCAACACGTCGCCCGCGAGCAACCGGTAGGGGCCTGAGGCGAGCCGCGCGCGATGCTCGAGGTTGCCCACGGCGTAGCCACCCTCGCCCGGCAGGCCAAGATCGCGCAGTGTGCTGAATCCCTCGTCGGTCATGACGCCCTGATCCGCCGCGATCACCTGGTCGGCGAGCACGATGTCGCCGATCTCCGCGCGCCCGCGAAATCCGCCGGCGATCCCTGCACTGACGACAAGGTCGTACGGAGGGCCAGCCGTCAGCAACGCCGCCGTGCTGAGAGCCGCTGCAACCGGACCTGGGCCGCCATCGAAGACCTGCACCTCACCGGCCGCCGTGTCGACAGTTACGCCTCCAAGACCCGCGACTTCGATCGGGGTCGCCGAGCCGAGGTTGCGCACGACGGCATATCGCTCGGC
>DASRZB010000175.1:0-7541 GCA_035653855.1 Acidothermaceae bacterium
GCGGGCGGCTTGCTCTCGGTCGTCGACTGGCGACTCGTCTTCTGGGTCTCAGTTCCGGTCGGGGCCGTCGGCACGGTCTGGGCGTACAAGAGCCTGAAAGACAATGGACGCCGTGTGCAGGCGCGCATCGATTGGTGGGGCAACGTCACATTCGCCGTAGGACTGACGGCCGTGCTCGCGGCGATCGTGTACGGGATTCAGCCGTACGGCGGTCACACCATGGGCTGGACGGCGCCGAAGGTGGTCGTCGCGTTCGCGGTGGGCATCGTGCTGCTCGCCGCGTTCGGCTGGATCGAACTGCACTCTGACTCGCCGATGTTCAACCTGCGGCTGTTCAAGATCCGCGCGTTTGCCACCGGCGGATTCGCCGGACTACTTGCGGCCATCTCCCGCGGTGGCATGCAGTTCATGCTCATCATCTGGCTGCAGGGCATCTGGTTGCCGCTGCACGGCTACAAGTACGAAGCGACCCCGTTGTGGGCCGGCATCTACTTGCTGCCGTTGACTATTGGCTTCCTGATCGCAGGCCCGGTGTCCGGCTATTTGTCCGACCGGCACGGCGCGCGAACACTGTCGACACTCGGCATGGTGGTGGTGGCGGGCAGCTTCGCCGGTCTGCTGCTCGTGCCGACGAACTTCGCGTACTGGATCTTTGCCTTGCTGGTGCTGCTCAATGGCATCGGCGGTGGGTTGTTCTCGGCGCCGAACTCGACCGCCATCATGAACAGCGTGCCGCCCGAGCAGCGCGGCGGCGCCGCAGGGGTGCAGGCGACGTTCCTCAACTCCGGCATGGTGTTGTCGATCGGCATCTTCTTCTCGCTGATGATCGTCGGTCTCGCCAACACGTTGCCATCGGCGATGTTCAAGGGACTGACCGCCAATGGCGTCAGCGCGGCGCAGGCGCACACCATTGCGAATCAGCCGCCCGTCGGCAGCTTGTTCGCGTCGTTCCTCGGATTCAACCCGCTGCAGACGTTGCTCGGATCGCAGTCGGCGGCCCACGTGTCGAATGCGCAGTGGGCGACGTTGACGGGCAAGCACTTCTTTCCGAACCTGATCGCCACTCCGTTCCATCACGGTCTTGTCATCGTGTTCGCGGTCGCGATCGGACTCTCGATCGTCGGTGCGATCTTCTCGATGCTTCGCGGCCGTCGCTACGTGCACGGCGACGATGTCGAGGTCACACACCCAGACCACGAACACCGCGGCGACGCGTCCATCGTTTCCGGTGCGGTACCTGGCGAGCTGGCGTTGCAGGATGACCGCACATGACGCGGCCCACAACGACAGTCAGTACGGACGCCGAGACCGCGGCGCGGCTCCGGCTCATAATCTCGCGACTCGCCCGTGCTGTGCGTCAACACGGCGCCGCCGGCCTCACGCCGTCCCAGCTTTCGGCACTAGCCACGATCGAAGAGTTCGAGCCGATCCGCATGAGCGATCTCGCGGGGTACGAACTCATCGGCGCCCCGGTCGCGACCCGCGTCGTGTCGTCGCTCCAAGAGCTCGGACTCGTGCAAAAGGCCCACGGATCGACCGACGGACGCGTCTCTCTCATCGAGCTCAGCGACGCCGGCCGCGAAACCCTCAATGAGTTGTGGAATGAGCGAGCGGCCGGGCTCACGGCGCGTATTGAGCGGCTCCAGCCTGAGCAGGTCGCGGTACTGACCGCGGCCCTGCCGGTGCTCGAAACGCTGGTGCGCGACCGCGTCAGCTGACCGCCGCCAAAACCCGAATCGGTAACCGAGGCTTTGCTCAGCGGCAACGTTCGCGTCACATCCGGCTGCCAGTGTCACTGTCGAGCCCGAGGTGGAGCTCAGCTTGGCGAAGGCAAAAAGGGGAGCGACATGATCACGAATGCGAGAAGGCTGCAGCTCGTACGTCCGTCGGTGACGTTGGAAGAGGTGTCCAGCGCCGCCGGAGTATCGAAGTCGACCGCGTCGCGTGCGCTCTGTAACGAGCCGAACGTCAAGGCGGAGACCCGTGCTCGGGTTCAGGCGATAGCCGCCGGACTTGGCTATGTGCCCAACGAAGCTGCTCGGGCACTGGCGGCTCGGCGCCAGGTTGTGATGAGCGGCACGCGCGCGGGGTAGGTGTCACGGGCGGCGTAGCCGCTGGTGCCACAGTAGGAGGATGCGGGGACGGCGATGGGCTGGCGCAAGCCTGGCAGTGCTGGGGATGCTGGCGGGCTGTTCGAGCAGCGCTAAATCGTCGGGTTCGTCGGGGGTATCGCACACGTCACCCGTTTCATCGCTGCGGTTGGCAGCTGCACCATCAGCGCTGTCAGTGGTACCGACGGCGCCGTCAGCCAACCCATCATTGGCACCGACGGCACCGACGGCGCCGTCCGCCACTGCCTCGCCGTCCACGACTGCCTCGCCGTCCACGACTGCTTCGCGGTCCGCCACTGCGTCTCGGTCAAGCAGCCCCTCTCCGACTTCGTCCCCGTCAGCAACGGCGCTGCCGCCGCTGACCGGTGTCGCCTACGTCGACGTGTCTGTCGCGACGTTGTGGCACAGTCCGAGCTCGCCGCGTGCTGTTGACTCAGCTGAGTTGCAGCAACCGGCCGGGGTCATGGCGTGGTTGGCGGCGATGACGACCGCACAACGGCTGGCCCTCAATGGACACGTCGACAGCCAACTGCTGCTCGGCGAGAAGGTGGTCGTCGACAAGCGGCAGGGAACGTGGGCACACGTTGTCGTCCCGGATCAACTAACGCCGCTCGATGCACGCGGCTATCCGGGCTGGATTCCCGGTGCCCAGCTGACTTTTCGGGTGCCGGCAACCGCGGCCACTGATCTCGTCGTACTCGCGCCGACCGCGTGGGCATACGCGACCGATGGCGTGACGCGCGTCGTCCAGGTCAGCATGGCCACCCGGTTGCCAGCACTGACAGCCGACGTGAAGTGGGTGCATTCGCAGCTGCCCGACGGGCGCGCCGTGCTGGTACGTGCGGCCGACGTGGCCGTTGTGGCGAAGGGCACGGCGCCGTTGCCCGCGACACCAGCTGACGTCGTCCGGACGGCGAAGCTGTTCTTGGGTCTGCAGTACTTGTGGGGTGGCACGTCCGCGTTCGGGTTCGACTGTTCCGGGCTCACGCATCTGGTGTTCGAACTGCGCGGGATCACGATTCCGCGCGACGCCGACGCGCAGGCCCGGGTCGGGCAAACCGTCGCGCGAGCCGATCTTCAGCCCGGCGATCTGGTCTTCTTCGCGAGCAACGGCCTGGTGCACCACGTCGGAATCTACGTCGGCAACAACATGATGCTGAGCTCGCTGCAGACCGGAAGTCCGGTGGAGTATTCGTCGCTGTCTGCCCAGCCATTTGCGAGCGAATACAGCGGCGCCCGTCGGCTCGTCGGCTCGTAGCTTTCCGGGGCCGTCCGCTGGCGTTACCCAGACGTTACGTCTGGCTGATGCCATGGCGTCAACCCCGCACGCTCGGTCGCGGGCAGCTCAGGAGACGATCATGCGAATCCATCGGCTTGTGGCGGCAGCTGGCGTTGCGGTCCTGTCGCTGACGACGGCGGCGTGCCATAGCAAATCCACCTCAGCAGGATCCGCATTGTCTACTGCCAGCTCGAGCGCCGCTCCAACAACGAGTGCGGCAGCAGTTGCAACCGCCAGCAGTGCCAGTTCAGCTGCAGGCAGTGCTGGCAGTTCTGCCGCGAGCGCGCCGGCAGCTACGTCAGGCTCGGGTGCAGTCACTTTTGACGGTTCCTACAGTGGCACCCTGACCACGATCGTCTGTGTCGGCAGCGGCTCGACGACGACCGCGTCTTTCAAAGCAACCTTCACCGGAACCCCCGACAGTTACCCAGGCGATATCGCAGCCAGCGAGTTCGGTTTCCAAGGTCCCGACAACACCGAATTCGATTCCGGATTCCTGAAGAAGGCGCTCGACTCCGACGGCAAGGGATTCGTTGTCGACGGTATCGTGGCGAAAGACTCGTCCGGCAAATCCGTGACCATGCATGGCACGCTCGTGTGTCCGTAGCGTAGTTTCGGCGCATGCTTGATCTGCTGATCCGAAACGCGCAGATCCGCGGCACCGAGGGTCTGACCGACATCGGCGTGCGCGGCGGGCTCTTTGCGCCGCCCGAGGCTGACGCGCCTGACGTCATCGATGTCGCGGGTGCGCTCGTGACGCCGCCGCTCGTCGAGCCGCACATCCATCTCGATGCCGTGCTGACTGTCGGTCAGCCGCGGCCGAACAGATCGGGTTCGCTGTTCGAGGGCATCGCGGTGTGGAGCGAACGCGTCAAGGACCTCACGGTCGACGACGTGAAGAGCCGGGTGCGCGAGGTCTTGCGCTGGCAGTTGGCCAATGGCGTTCAGCACGTGCGAAGTCACGTCGACGTGTGCGATCCCGAGCTCACTGCGTTGCGGGCATTGATCGAGATTCGCGAGGAAGCGCGAGGTCAGGTCGATCTACAGCTGGTGGCGTTTCCGCAGCTGGGCATCATGTCGTTCGACGGCGGCCGCGAACTCATGCGCAAGGCGGTCGAGCTCGGCGCCGACGTCGTCGGTGGCATTCCGCATTACGAACTCACCCGCGAAGACGGTGTCGAGTCGGTGCAGTTCTCCTTTGCCCTGGCGGAGGAATTCGGGCTGCGCGTTGACATCCACTGCGACGAGACGGACGACGACCACTCGCGTTTCGTCGAAGTAATGGCCGCAGAGACGATTCGGCGAAACATGAGCGGCCGAGTGACGGCGAGCCACACCACGGCAATGCATTCGTACAACGCTGCGTACGCCTACCGGCTCGTGAACAACATCAAGCGCGCCGGTATGCACATGGTGACGAACCCGCTCGACAACGCGGTGCTGCAGGGACGCTTCGACACCGGACCCATCCGCCGCGGCCACACCCGCGTGAAGCAACTGCAAGAAGCCGGCGTCAACGTTTGTATCGGCCACGACTCGGTGATGGACCCGTGGTACCCGCTCGGGTACGGCGATCCGGTGCAGGCAGCATTCGTCTTCGTGCACCTAGGTCATTACAGCGGGGACGACGAGTTGCGCCGGCTCCTCGACATGGTGACCGTCAACCCCGCCGCCGCACTGGGTATCGAGGGGTACGGCATCGTCGAAGGAACCGCCGCTGACTTCGTGGTGTTCGACGCGCCCACCGACACCGACGCGATCCGGCTCGGATCACGCCGGCTTCTCGTCGTCCGTGGTGGTCGTGTCGTTGCTCGCACCGCCCCCGCGCAGACAACCGTGACCTGGGACGGCGAAGAACAACCAGTGACCTTCCTTCGCCCCTAGTCGCGCCAACGCGCCCTTGGTCGGTTGATCACGTAAGGGGAGCTACCGACGGTTCGCCTAGCGAGGTGGGGTGGGACGGCCGGCGCCGTATTCGGGGATGACCAGCACCTCTGACTTTCGGCCGCCCTGCAGATTGTAGAAGATCGCGTACAGCACCGCGGCGAGTACGAAGCCAACCTCGAAGGTGAGGTCGCCGAGCCCGGGGTGTGCCTTCGGGATTGGCGCGAGGTACTTGGTCTGGTCGGAGAACAGCCAGATGCTCACGACCATCGCGACGCCCATCGCGACCCAACCGGCCCACGGATTGTGCTTGGTGTCGAACAGGAATCCGTCGACGCGCACCCGTCGGCGCATCAGCATGTCGGAGAACATCACACCCAGCCACGGCGCGATCCAGTACGCAACGACGAGCAGGAAGTTGGTGTACTTCTCGCCGGCGTCGTGCAAGCCGGTCAGCGCGACGATGAAGCCGATGGTGCCGGCGACTGCCGCGACGATCGCGCGCCGCAGCGCCAGCGGCAACCGGAAGCCCAAGGTGAGGAACGACATCGCGCCCGAGTAAATGTTCAGCACGTTCGCGCAGACCGCACCGATCGCGATCGCGACCAGCACGAAGTCGGCCAGCGCCGTGCTCATGTGCCCGGTGAACGCGTTCGTCGGGTTGTTCAACGCATCGGTCGACTTGCCAATGGTCGCCGACGCGGCGCCGATCATTTCGAGCACCACGCACGACACGAACACGCCCAAGCCCGCGAAGAGTCCGACTGCGCGCTTCGACGTGGTCGACTTCATGTACCGGGTGTAGTCGGAGGCGAAGGGATTCCAGCCGACGGCGTAGCCGAACGCGCCGCCGAGCGTCAGCATGAAGCCACCTGTCCCGCCAAGCCCGAATGACGCGTTCGGCCCGTGCGGTGCGCTCGCGTTGGCCTTGCTGAAGATGGAGATCGCCGCGAGCAGGAATGCCAGACCGAGAACCGGCAATGCCCACTTCTCGACGACGTGCGCCAGGTTGTGCCCGAAGAACGCGATCGTCAGCTGCGCGACCACGATGATCAGCAGCGACAGCCACTTCGGCATGTGCGTCAACGTGTTCAATGCGAACGCGCCGCTGACGCTGTTGACCGCGAACCAGCCGATGCCTGCCGTGACCGAGTTCAGCCCGGCCGGCAGCCAGTTACCGCGGTACCCGAACGGAATGCGAGACAAGATCATTTGCGGGACGCCGAACTTCGGCCCCTGCGACGACAGCACGGCGTGCGTCACTGAACCCAGCGCGGTGCCGAGGATCAGTGCGGCGGTTGCCTGCCAGAACGACAGCCCGAACGCGGCGACGCCCAACACTCCGACGAAGACGGTGGCGAACTCGAGGTTGGGCGAGGTCCAGGTCCAGAGGAGTTGCAGCGGATTGCCGTGCCGCTCCGGCAGCGGGATGAACTCGGCCCCGCCTGGCTCGATCGCGGCCAGCTTCCCGCCGTATTCACCCTCGCGGACTTCGGCAACGATCTCGATCTCGGCTTCGGTTCGCGGCAGTGTCGTCACGTGCGGCCTTCCTGAGTAGTCGCTGGCTATTGCGATCGATGGCGCGGAGAGTAGCGTGCGCGTGTTACGACGGGAAGTCCCGAGACCTCGGATCACCGCGCAAGACCGGTCAGAATTCGCCGCCCTTGGCCGACAAGGTGGGCATGGTCTCTTTGCCGTTGGTTTCCGAGCCCGGAACTCACCGTTCCGCCAGCCGGTGGATTGGCGTGGGCAGAGCCTCTGGGGAGACCTCGGGTGGCCCCGACCAGCACATGAGGACGACCCACGTCTTCTTCAATGGTCGGGTTCTGACGAATGCCATCGTCGGCGTGGCCATCGGGTCGACGTCCCCCTTCGGTGCCGGGGTGCTCGCGCTCGATGCTGAGCCGGCGCTCGACGTCTACCTGCGCCGCAACGGCGCGTGTGTTGAGGCCCTGGAGAAACTCGGCGGCCACGCACCCAAGGGCGTTCTTGCATTCGACTGCATCGCCCGCACCAAGGGGACCGGCGGCTTCCACAACCAGACACTCGTCGTGCTCGCGGTGTCGTAGGCATGCCGGCATCGACTCCGGGTGCGAGCGGGTGGGCGGTCGAACAGCTGACCGCCTACTTGTTCGGATTGGCGAGCGCAGGTGATCCCGACACAGTCGTACTCGAGACGCTCGATCGGGCCGCAGAGGCCATGGGGGCCGAGGTCGCCGCCCTCATTCTTGACGGCAACGTGATCAACTCCATCGGCTTCGCCGATG
>DASRZB010000176.1:0-6275 GCA_035653855.1 Acidothermaceae bacterium
GGCAAGGTGTTGCGCCGATGAGCGGGTGGTTCGACGTGCGCTTCTTCGGCGAAGTGTTCGTCACGCTGCTCGTCATCATGGACCCGCCAGGTTCGGTGCCGGTGTTCTTGTCGTTAACTGGCTCGTATGCCCGCAAGGCGCGCAACCGTAGTGCTGACCTGGCGGTGCTCACTGCGTTCACCGTCATCGTGGTATTCGCGTTGTTCGGTCAGCAGGTGCTGCAATACCTGCACGTGACGCTCGCCGCGCTGCAAGTCTCCGGCGGACTGCTGCTGCTGCTCGTTGCCCTCGAGCTCTTGATGGGTTGGGGGAGCGAGGGCTTACCCAAGGACGATGTGAATGTGTCGATGGTGCCGCTCGGCACGCCGCTGTTGGCCGGACCTGGTGCGATCGCGGCGACGATTGTGTTCGCTAAGTCGGTGCACCACGAGCAGGAAGTGCTCGCTCTTGCGGCCGGCATCGTCGCTGTCCACATCGTGCTGTGGTTGACGTTGCGGTTCTCGACAGTCATCTTGCGAGTGCTCCGTCGAAGTGGGGTGACTCTGCTCACGCGGATCGCCGGCCTGTTGCTTTCGGCGATCGCGGTGCAGCTCGCCGCCGACGGCATTGCGAAGTTCGTTGCCACGAATTAGGTCACCACGTGGTGGACGCCGTGAAGTCGACGAGAGCTTCCCGGTCGATACGGCGATCGCGACGTTGGTGCGCGACGGTTCGCGACGCAATGCCTGGACGCTGTTGCTCGATGGCGTAGAGACCTCACACGTCGATCTAGACGATCCGACGGCACTGGAGTTCGAGTACGTGCGGTGGCTCGGTGACGTGATTGAGTGTGTGGCGCCCGCGGGCAGTCGCGTCGACACCGTGCATCTCGGCGGTGGCGCTCTTACGTTTGCCCGGTACGTCATGGCGACCCGGCCGCAATCGACGCAGATCGTGTTTGAGCTCGACGGCGCGCTTGTCGATCTCGTTCGGTTGCGGCTGCCGTGGCACCGAAGCCGAAGGCTACGGATCAGGGTTGGCGACGCGCGCGCTGGACTCGCCGCGCTCGCTGATGCGTCGTGCGATCTCGTCGTCCGCGACGCATTTCGGGACGCCGTGGTGCCGGCGAACTTGCGTACCGTCGAGTGCACACTGCGTGTGAAGGAATGCCTTCGCCCGGGCGGCGTCTACGTGATGAACGTTGCAGATCGCGCACCATTTGCGACGACTGGCGTCGAGCTGGCAACGGTGTCGGAGGTTTTCAGCGACGTGGCTGTGATCTCAGAGCCTGGTGTCCTTCGGGGCCGTCGGCATGGCAACCTCATCATCGTCGCGGCAAACGAGCCGCTTCCCGTTAGCGCCATCGCACGTCGGGTAGCCGACGGCGGCGTGCAAGGCAGGGTGCGGGATCTGCGTCAGTCGATGGAGATTGCGCGCGGACACCGTCCATTGCGTGATGCTGACGTCGGTAGTGCTGATTTCAGTATGTGAACCGCGAGACCAAGGTCTTGAGCTCGTCGGCAACCTTGCCTAGTTCGTCGGTCGTAACCCGTGCTGAGGCGACACTCGTCAACGTCGTCGACGAAGCACTCGCGACCCCGGCAATCGACCGGGCGATCTCGGCGCTGCCGGTGGCCACCTCGGTAAATCCGCGACCCATCTCACTCGTCGTCGCCGACTGCTCTTCGACAGCCGAGGCGATCGTCACCTGGTAATCGCTGATCTGACTAATGACGACCCGGATCGCTTCGATGGCCGCAATCGCGTCGCGTGAATCGTTGCGCACCGACTCGATGCGGCGAGAGATGTCGTCGGTAGCCCTCGCGGTTTCCTGCGCGAGGTCTTTGACCTCGTCCGCGACGACTGCGAATCCCTTGCCAGCTTCGCCGGCCCGCGCAGCTTCGATCGTCGCGTTGAGGGCGAGCAGGTTCGTTTGCTGGGCAATCTCGGTGATGAGCTTGACGACGCTGCCGATGTCGAGCGACGACTCGCCGAGTCTCGAAATAGCAGCATTGGTCGTGTCGGCCATGGTCACTGCGTCGATGGCGACACCAGCCGCGCGGTGTGCGTTGTGCGCGATTTCGCGGATGGAGGACCCCATTTCCTCGGCGGCGCCGGCCACGCTGGCCACATTGCTGCTGACCTGCTCGGCCGCGCTGGACGCGCTTTCGGCGCGACGGGTCGCGTCGTGTGCGGATGAGGCGATCTGCTCAGACGTAGCGGACAGGCTCGCGGCAGAGGTGGCAAGCCCGGCCGCGGTACCGGCGACCTTGCCGACGAGTGACTGCATGCCGGTGACGAAGCGATCGAACTCCGCCGCCAGGCTGCCGATCTCGTCGTCACGATGGAAGGCGAGTCGGCGAGTGAGGTCGCCGTCGCCGTCCGCGATGTCGGCCATTCGCCCCCGCAACACCTCAAGCGGGCGCAGGACGTCGTGGCGCAGCCACAACCCGAGGGCAACCAGGACGAGTAGCAATCCGACGAGCAGGCAGACCGTGGCGGCGATCATGTCGCTCCGCGCCGCGTTGACCGCGCTCGCGGCGACTTCGCCGGCCCGCATGTGGTGCAGTGCGTCGTCCGCCTTCGACAACGCAATCAAGCTCACAACACTGACTGTGACGAAGCCGCCCACCGCAGTCGCAGCGGCCTTGTGCACAAGCTTCATCAGTGCCTCCAGGTCACGCGCGCCCGTCAGGTCGGAGCGCCTTCGTGGTCCTTCGGCACGAGGCGGCCTGAAGCTGAGCGCTGAAACGACGATCGGCGCGCCGGGTGCGATCAACCCGGGGCACTGTCGTCCCCGCGAGGCGCACCAGTTCTGTCGTCCCCGCCGGGGACCATGGCGGTCATGGATGCGCAACCCGTCTTGCCAGTTCGTCCGGCTGAGCAGCTCGGGCTGGTCGGGATGGCCTCGATACCAGGCCGACTCTTCGCCTGCACGCCGTCCCGGCTCACCTCGTGGGTCGACTGCCCGCGCCGCTACCGGCTGACTTATCTCGACCGTCCGCGCCCGCCGGCCGGCCCACCCTGGGCGCACAACAGCTTCGGTGCAGGCATTCACAATGCGCTGGCCGGGTGGTGGCGGCTGCCGCGAGGGCAGCGCTCCGTCGGTGCGGCAGGGCAGTTGCTGGACGCCGGGTGGTCGGCCGAGGGATTTCGCGATCCCGCGCAGTCGAGTGCGTGGCTGGTGCGCGGCCGCGCGCTTGTGCAGCGCTACGTCGCAGCTCTGGATCCCGGCCGCGAGCCGCTCGGCGTCGAGCGCACGATCGCCGCGCGCACGAACCGGCTGGCGCTTTCCGGTCGCGTCGACCGGCTCGATGACCGCGATGGCGAGCTGGTCGTCGTCGACTACAAGACCGGCCGGCGCCCGCTCACGGTTGACGACACCCGCGGCTCGATGGCGCTCGCCCTCTACGCGGTTGCGGCAGCGGCGACGCTGCGCCGGCGCTGCGTTCGGGTCGAGTTGCATCACCTGCCCACAGGCGAAGTCCACGCCTACGAGCACACCGACGAGTCGCTGCAACGCCAGGTGCGGCGGGCGGAGCAGATCGCCGACGAGGCCGAAGCCGCCACGGCTGAATTGAAGGCGCAGACCGCCGCAGCTCCCGTTGGTGCGCCTGCGCCGGCTAGTGCCGCCGAGATGTTCGCGCCGCGGCCTGGCTCGCAGTGCGGCTGGTGCGATATGCGCGCGCACTGCCCCGAGGGTGCCGCAGCGGCTCCGGCCCAGCTGCCTTGGGCGGGGCTCGGCGAAGACAAGGCCGGTGAGGCGGACGCCGGTCAGACCGGTCCGTCGGTACCTGACCCAAGCTCAGTCGTGATTTGAGGCTCAGTTGTTCCGCAGAAGCGCCGATGCACTGATCGTCGTGCCCGTGGGCTGCCGCGGACGCGACGCCTTCGGCCAGCGTTCGCGGGACGCGACTCAGCCAGCAAGGAGCGCGTGGATGGACGAGTTCGACGAGATCGTGCGCGAGTTCCTCGTGGAGAGCTACGAGAACCTCGACCAGCTTGACCGTGACCTGGTTGCGCTCGAGCAGGAACCTGATGCCCACCCGCTGCTCCAGAGCATCTTCCGCACGATTCACACGATCAAAGGCACCAGTGGTTTCCTCGCGTTCGGCAAGCTCGAGGTCTTGACGCATGCGGGCGAAGGCCTGCTCGCGGGCCTGCGCGATGGCGGTCTGCGGCTGACCCAGGAGCGCACGACCGGCCTACTCGAACTCGTTGACGCGGTCCGCAGCATCCTGGCCTCGATCGAGGCGACCGGCGTTGAAGACCACCGTGACTACACCAGCCTGGTGGCGCGGCTTACCGCCCTGCAGACCTCGGCGCCGGATACAGAATTGGCTAGCGCCAGCGCGGCCGTCGCGAGCGGTGCAAACGCGGTGACGCGCAGCAGATCCACCAAGGCGCGGTCCGGGGCCACCGCATCGAGTACGCCGACAGGGAGCACGCCGACATCGAGTACCGAGGTAGCCGGCGCCGCACCGAGCCCGGCAAAGTCGCCTACCCGTCCGCGGCGTCGCGCGACTGATCGCCAGCCCGCCCGGCCCGCGGCTCCACCAACAAACGAGGCGACCGAAGAGGCGGCCGGACAGGTCGCCAAGCACGACATCAAGGCGGCGCGTGCCGCTCGCAAGGCCAGCGCAGGTGCGCCGGCTGCGTCCGCGAGCCCGGCGGCGAACGTCCCGCTACTCGGCGAACTGCTTCAGCAACAGGCCGATATCAACCCCGAAGACGTTGCGGTGGCGATGCTCGAGCAGCAGCTTGGCGACGAGCGCCCGCTCGGCGAGATCCTGGTTGACCACGGACAGGCCACGCCCGACCAGGTGCGCGAAGCTCTCGCACTGCAGGCTGCTGCGCAGGCGGATGCACGCGTCGGCGGGTCGGTCAGCGACTCGACGCTGCGCGTCGACGTGACCTTGCTCGACACCCTCATGCGCCTTGTCGGCGAACTTGTGCTGACGCGTAATCAGATCGTCGCGACCGCGGCCGCACGTGCTGACACCGGCATGCAGCGCTCGTCGCAGCGTTTGAACCTGTTGGTCAGCGAGCTCCAGGCGGGGGTCATGAAGACCCGAATGCAGCCGATCGACACTGTCTGGAACAAGCTTCCGCGCCTCGTGCGCGACGTGTCAGTCGCCTGCGGCCGCGAGGTCCGGATCGTTCTCGAGGGCCGCGACACCGAGCTCGACAAGACGATCCTCGAGGCCATCAAGGATCCGCTGACACATGTCGTCCGCAATGCGATCGACCACGGGATCGAATCTCCTGAGGTCAGAGTCTCCGCGGGAAAGCCGGCTGAGGGCACGTTGACGCTGCGCGCGTTCCATGAGGGCGGCCAGGTCAATATCGAAATCAGCGACGACGGCGCGGGTATCGATCCGGCTCGGATTGCTGCCAAGGCGATCGAGCGCGGACTAGCGACAGTTGAACAACTGCAAGCGATGCCGCCGCGCGAGATCGTCAATCTCATCTTCGTGCCGGGTTTCTCCACTGCAACCAAGGTCACCAACGTTTCGGGTCGCGGCGTCGGGATGGACGTCGTCCGCACCAACGTCGAGAAGATCGGCGGCACCGTCGACATCGCCAGCGAGCCGGGTCTCGGCACCACGTTGAAGATCAGGATTCCGTTGACGCTGGCGATCATTCCGGCGCTGACGGTCGAATGTGCCGGCGAACGCTACGCGGTTCCGCAGGTCAGCCTCGACGAGTTGTTGTGTCTCGAAGGAGAGCTTGCCCGAGCTGGGGTCGAGTACTTGTCGGGCGCACCTGTCTTCCGTTTGCGTGGCACCCTGATCCCTCTCGTGTGGCTCGATCACGTTCTCGGTCTAACAGACGCGCCGCACGTCGATGAGTCTGTCTACATCCTGGTGCTGCAGGCCGACGGGCGTCGATTCGGTCTTGTTGTCGACCGGGTCCTGAACACCGAGGAAATCGTCGTCAAGCCGTTGTCACGTCAGCTCAAGGGCATCGGCACTTACGCTGGTGCAACGATTCTTGGCGACGGACGGGTTGCGCTCATCCTCGACGTCCGCGCATTGGCACGTCGTGCGCATGTAGTGCGCGAGAGCGACTCGGCCATGGAACGTGAACGGCAGCTGGTGGACGCACCGGTCATCGAGGGTCCAGAACCGCTGCTCGTCGTCGCGGTCGGCGATCGCCGGCTCGGCGTCCCGCTCTCGATGGTGACCCGGCTGGAAGAGATTTCGCTGGACCGCGTCGAGCACGTCGGTCAGCGCGAGGTCGTGCAGTACCGCGGCCAGTTACTACCGCTCGGGCGTCTCACCACGATGCTGGGC
>DASRZB010000177.1:0-3847 GCA_035653855.1 Acidothermaceae bacterium
GCTAGCTGGGGTGAGCAGCAGTATTGCGCCGCCGGTGAGCCCTCCGGCGACGGCGACCGCGCCGAGTTCGCGAATCCGCGGGCGTTGCCCGCGCAGTTCCGGGCGCGAACCGGCCATCGTTCCGGCAGCGTTGAACACCAATGCAACCGTGTTCGTGACGTTCGCGGCGACAGGCGTGAGTCCGACCGCGAGAAGTGCCGGGTAACTAACCAAGGAGGCCAGACCGGCGATGCTGCCGGCCAAGCCTGACCCGATGCCCGCGGCGAGGAGAAGCAGCGCCTGCCATAGCGTCACTCGGGCGATCGGTCGGTCGCGGTCACAGTCCGATCGTAGATAATCAAGCCCATGGCGTACGACGAGGTGCTGGCGAATCGGCTTCGAGAGTGCCTGCAAGACGAACCGGGCGTCACCGAGAAGGCCATGTTCGGCGGACTCGCGTTCCTGGTGAACGGCAACATGGCGGTCAGCGCAAGCGGCCATGGTGGGCTGCTATTGAGGGTAGACCCGACGCAGACCGAGTCCCTCCTAGGACGAGCACACGCGCGGCGCTTCGAAATGCGTGGTCGCCAGATGGATGGCTGGCTACGCATAGACGCCGAGGGCGTGAAGACCTCACGCGAGCTGAAGAAGTGGGTCAACATCGGCGTCACCTATGCCCGCTCACTACCGCCGAAGTAGCGCCCTCCTTATTCGCGCATCGATCGCCCGGTCCGCCACCGTGGGGCAGTTCGCGTCTCCGACAGTTCTAGAACGGTGGTGGCTCGTTCCAGTCGATGGTCGGTGCTGCCAGTTTTTCGTCTTTGATGGGTGGGCCGATCGCGGGTGGGGTGGTGGTGTAGACGTGGCCGGTGGGCATGGTCCATACGAAGGTGCCGGGGTTGGGTTGTTTGACGTGCGCTAGTGCGCCGTCGAGGGTGTGTTTGAAGATGTGATGCCGTTTGCAGAATGGGCCCATGTTGGTGTCACAGGTTCGCCCGACGGGGTGTTTGTCGGAATGATCAAGTTCGCAGGCCACGGCGGGTCGTTCGCAGGTTTTGAACCGGCAGGTGCCGTCGCGTAGTTGAATGTGGCGTCGTAGCACTGCACCGGGTCGGTAGGTCGCGGTGTCGGCGGCCAGGAAGCTGCCGTCGACCGGGTTGGTGACGATGCGGCGCAGCAGCCGGTCTTCGGTGAGTACCTGGGACACCTCGGCGGTGATCGCGCCGTAGCCGGTCAGCTCGCCGGGGGCGTTGGACACGCCCATGATCACCGACGCTGGCACGGTCAGGTTCGCTTCCCCGCAGCCGCGAGAACCGAACACCAGCGTGGTGGGCACGACACCCGCGAGTTCGCCGGTGGCGATCGCCTCAGCAAAGGGGGCGAGCAGGAAATCGGCGCGCAACTGGGCGCTGGTGCGGGTCTCCCCACCGGCGAGCTTCGCCGACAGTGCGGCCGCGGTGAGCACGTTGTACACCGTCAGCGCGTCAGCGGCCGGCATGACCGCGCGCAGCTCGGCGACCCCGTCGTCGAGGGGCGTCAGCCACACCCCGCGCTCATCCTTCGCCGCCACATGCCGCTGCTGCGCGGCGACCGGGTCGGCGGTGATCGCGGCCTTGCGGACCGCCTTCTTGACTTGGGCGTTGGTCTGATCCCCGGCGCGGGCCAACACGATTGCTTCCACCTCAGCCGCCGCACCGGGGTCAAGGTGGCGGCACCCGTCGGCGATGGAGTGCGCTTTCTGCGCATCGATCTGACCGTTGCGCAGTGCCGCGGCGGTGGCCGCCAACTCTGTCAGCTCAAGTGCGAGGCCGAGCCGAAACCCGGCCGATCCTGAGGAGATGGACAGCCGGGCGGCGATCTCGTCATCGGGATTGCTGCGCCGCACCGACCCCAACGGACCGCGCTTCGCGCGAGCCACCTCTGGGGTCAGCCCGATCGAGAGCGGACGACGCGCGAACTCCGCAACCGCCACCAGCTGCCCCGCATCCACCCACGACTTCAGCCGGTCCCACGCCGCCATGACTTCCAACACGTCGTAGTCGTCATCGAGTTCCGCCGGGTCGATCGCTGCAAGACGCGTCGCGAGTTCCGCACCCGGTGCAATCTTCGCGATATCCAGCAGGTCTTCCATCTCCGGAAACTATCCGCAGCCACTGACATTTTCGGTCGTTCGGTGCCGGGTCGTCAGCGACGTCCGATCGCTACCGACTAGGTGACTTCTTCGGCACAATAACTGCGTGCCTTGGGCCGCAGCCCGCTACGCGACAGTGTCACTGTCGACAACCTCAGACCGAGTTGACATGCCGCGCACGGCGTCGTGGTCAGTCGATGGCGCGACGCAGGAATCCGCGGATGCCAATCGTGGTGAACACCGCGACCGACAACGCGAGGCCGAGCACGCACACCCACGGGTACATGTGATGCACGGACGGCGTGAGCGCAGCCCGCATCCCCTCACTCGCGTACGTCATCGGGTTGAACGCGGTGACGACCTGAAACCACCGAAGGTGCGAGAGCGATGGCCACGGATACTGGCTGCAGCCGGTAAACAGCATCGGCGTCAGGATCAATGCGAACATGATCTGAATCCGGTTCGGCGGCACCAACGTGCCGAGCGTGAGACCGATCGCGGAGCCTGCGAGTGCACCGAGAATCATCACTACGGCGACAAGCCACAGCGCGCCCGCGTGCCACGGAATCGAGCCGAGCACCCAGATGCCGACCGGGAACATCACCAACGCCGCAAGCAGGGCCCTCATCGACGCGAACAGCATCTTCTCCAGCGCGACCGCCCACGTCGGCAACGGCGCGAGCAACCGGTCTTCAATCTCGCGGCTGAACGAGAACTCGAGAACGAGTGGCAGTGCGGTGCTCTGAATTCCCGTCAGCGTCACCGTCAACGCAACGATGACAGGAAACAACAGGTGCGCGTATCCGGGAGTCGTCAACCCGATCGAACCGAGAACCTTGCCGAAAATGAACAGCAAGCCCAGTGGCTGCAAAATCACTTGCGCAAGGAAGATCGGCAGTTCGCGGCCGGTCACTGTGATGTCGCGTCGCAACACGCTGAAGAACGAGCGCCAAGCGCTCGGGTCGGTGACCTCGACCCGCGGAAGAGCAACAGCAGCAGCGGTCATCGCAACGCACGTCCCGTCAAGTGAATGAACACATCTTCAAGACTCGGCTCACCGAGCCGCACTTCGGTGAGCCGCCCCCGGTGTTGAGTGACTAGGTCCGAGACGGGTGCAACCAGGCGTGCCGGCTCGCCAGTCACATACAGCCGAGCACGCAGGGCGCCAGAGCCGGCATCAACACGTTCGACTTTCTCGACCGCGGCGAGGCTTTCAAACGCTGCCGCTAGTGCGGCCGAATCCGCAATTGGCTCGACGACGATTTCGAGCGTGCCACTGCCGATCAACGTTTTCGTCAGCGCAAGCGGTGTGTCGAGGGCGAGCAGCTTGCCGTGGTCGACGATCCCGACCCGGTCGGCAAGCTCAGCCGCCTCGTCCATGTCGTGCGTCGTCAGCAGGATCGTGACACCAGCCGATTTCAGGTCGCGAATCCTGTCCCACACGTAAATCCGCGCGGCTGGATCGAGGCCTGTCGCCGGCTCATCGAGAAATAGCACCGGCGGAAAGTGCATCAGCGCGCGTGCAATCATCACCCGCTGCAACTGACCGCCCGACAGCTTGTCGACACTGCTCTTCGCTCGGTCGGCGAGCCCGAACTGATCAAGCAACTCGACGGCACGTTCCTCGCGGACCTTCGGGGGCACGCCGTGATAAGCCGCGTGAAAGAGCAAGTTCTGCCGGACGTCGAGTGAGCGATCGAGGTTCGGCCGTTGCGGCACGACACCGAGCTGCGTCCG
>DASRZB010000178.1:0-2877 GCA_035653855.1 Acidothermaceae bacterium
CCCGATCGGTGCGATCGGACTAGGCGTCGTCGCTGGCGCTCTCTGCGCCCTGGCCGTCGGCCTCAAGTTCAAGGCTCGCGTCGACGACTCGCTCGACGTCTTTGCCGTTCACGTGGTTGGCGGCATTGTCGGGGCTCTGTCGATCGGCATCATCGGCGACGCGACGATCGGCGGCAACAACGGTCTGTTCAACGGTGGCGGGTTTATCCAACTGGGTCGACAAGCTCTCGGCGTTGGCTCGGTCATCGTCTACGACTTCATCGTCACGCTCGTGATCGCGCTTGTTATCGACAAGACGATGGGTCTGCGCGTGTCGCGCGACGTCGAACTCGAGGGTCTCGACATCAACCTGCACGCCGAGTCGGCGTACGACACTGTTGGTTCATCCGGTTCTGGTACCTCGCACGCGCCCGTACACCTGCCAGCGGCAACGAGTGAGAAGGTGAGCACATGAAATTGATTACCGCGATCGTCAAGCCGTTCAAGCTGGACGACGTCAAAGCTGCACTGGAGACCTTCGGTGTGACGGGCATGACGGTGAGCGAAGCGAATGGATATGGTCGCCAGCGTGGCCATACCGAGGTGTACCGCGGCGCGGAGTACGAAGTCGATCTTGTCCCGAAGGTACGCATCGAAGTGCTCGTCGATGAGGGCGACGCCGATGACGTTCTCGACGTCATCGTCAAGTCAGCCCAATCGGGCAAGATCGGTGACGGCAAGGTCTGGTCCGTGCCGATCGACGACGTCATCCGGGTTCGGACCGGCGAGCGCGGAATCAGTGCGCTCTGAGTTCAGTGCCATCGCTTGATGATGCAGAGGCGACGCGTTTACAACGTGTCGCCTCTGCATCCGAGAGCGACGTAAGTGCGGAGTTGACGGCTGACTCGGCCCGCGATCTCAGTGCGTTGCGGGCGGAACGCACGGCGCAGGCCGACGCGTGGTTGCGCGAGTTGCTTGGCAGCGCCGATGGCGTCGCGCTCGTGGCCGTAGGCGGTTACGGGCGCGGTGAACTCGGCCCGGGCAGCGACCTCGACGTCATGATGCTGCACGACGGTCGGTCAGATGTGGTGCAGATCGCTGACCAGGTCTGGTATCCGATCTGGGACGCCGGGTGGCAGCTCGACCACTCGGTACGCACGGTCGCCGACGCGGTGTCTGTCGCCAACTCCGACATGAAGGCCGCCCTGGGGATGCTGCACGCCCGGCACATTGCCGGGGTGCCCGACCTCACCGCCCGCTTGCGTGAGCACGCATTCGGCCAGTGGCGCTCACGCGCATCGAAGCGGTTACCAGAGCTCCACGACATGGTGCGCGAGCGGGCCGAACGGCTCGGCGAAGTGGCGTTCCTGCTCGAGCCTGACCTGAAGGAAGCACGCGGCGGACTTCGCGATGTGCACGCGCTCGAAGCGATCGCGGCGGCGTGGGTTGCCGCCGGGCCCGGACCGCCGGTGCGTGCGGCATATCGCCGGCTGATCGACGTCCGCGACACCTTGCAGGAAGTCGCGGGCCGACCGACGACCCGCATGGTTGCACAGGAGCAAGAGGCGATTGCGGCTCGTCTTGGCATGGCTGACGCCGACGAGTTGTTGCGTGCCATCAGCGAAGCTGCGCGCACTGTGTCGTATGCGAGCGACGTGACGTGGCGCTCGGTCGAGGGCAGCTTGCGGCGGCGTCCGAAGGCGGAACGCAAGCCGGTCGCCGAAGGTGTTGTGGAGCAGGACGGCGAGGTGGTGCTGGCGCGCGGAGTCGATCCGACTCCCGATCCGACTCTGGTCGTGCGCGCTGCTGCAGCCGCTGCTCAAGTTGGGTTGCCGCTCTCGCCGCCGACGATCGACCTGCTCGCCAACAAGTGCCCCCCGATGCCGAACCCGTGGCCGTCGTCGGCGCGCGATGCGTTCGTCGCGTTGCTCGGTGCCGGCCGGCCGGCGCTGGTGGTGTTCGAAGCGCTCGACCAGGCCGGTCTCATGGCGCGATTGATTCCCGAGTGGGAAAGCGTCCGCTACCGCCGGCAGCACAATCCCTTGCACCGCTACACCGTCGATCGCCATCTGGTCGAAACAGCTATCGAAGCTGCCGCTCTGACACGTCGTGTTGCGCGACCAGACCTGCTGTTGCTGGGGTCCTTGTTTCACGACATCGGCAAGGGAAGCGACGGCGACCATTCGATCGCCGGTGCCGCGCTGATGCCGGGGATCGCCGCAAGGCTTGGCATGAACGAGCGCGACAGCGTGGTGTTGACGACGCTGGTGCGCCATCACTTGTTGCTGTCGCAAACGGCGACCAGACGCGACCTGGACGATCCGGCCACGGTGTCGGCCGTCGCGCAGGCCGTGGGCTCGCCGCTGGTTCTCGAGTTGCTGCACGCATTGACCGAAGCAGATGCGCGCGCCACTGGCACGCCGATGTGGGACGAATGGCGCGCTCGCCTGGTCGCCGATCTCGTCAGCCGGACGGCGGCCATGCTCGCCGGTGAGGTGGTTCCGCCGCCGGTCGCGGAATTGCCGCCCGCGATCGTGAAGCTTGCCGAGGCCGGCCAGCTTGCGGTGATCTCTGAGGGCACCCCCGACCACAGCCGCATCACCGTGATCGCTCCTGACCAGCCGGGCCTGCTCTGGAGGTCGGCGGGCGTGCTGGCCTTGCACAGACTGGGCGTGCGGGCAGCAGTCGCGACGTCAGTGGGTCCGACAGCGGTCACCGTCTTCGATGTCGAACCGACCTACTTCTCCGAAGTCGAGCCGGCGCGGATCCAAGACGACATGCGCCGGGCCATCGAGGGCGGTCTCGACGTCGCACAAAAGCTCGCCCGACGCGAAGCCAGCGCAGCCACCCGAAAGTCGATCGTGTTGCCCCAAGCCACGGTGCTGCTGCCCGGGGGCG
>DASRZB010000179.1:0-6975 GCA_035653855.1 Acidothermaceae bacterium
CTGTACCCGCCGTCGCTCGCCGCGTCGTGGGACGCCGTGGGGCTGGTATGCGGTGATCCGGCGCAGCCGGTCAACAGAGTGCTGTTCGCGGTCGACCCCGTCGAGGTCGTCGTCGACGAGGCAATCGCCCTAGGCGCGGACCTACTGGTCACTCACCATCCGCTGTTCCTGCACGGCACATCGTCGGTCGCGACAACAACCGCCAAGGGACGATCAGTGCATCGCCTGATCCGCGCCGACATCGCCCTGCATGTCGCACACACCAACGCCGACCACGCGAATCCCGGAGTGTCCGATGCCCTCGCCTCAGTGCTCGGGCTCATCGATACCCGCCCGCTCGAGCCGCTGCCTGCTCCACCGCTCGACAAGGTGGTCACGTTCGTTCCCGAGGCTCACGCCGAGAAGCTGCTCGACGCGCTCGCGGCGGCCGGCGCCGGCGAGATCGGCGACTACGCCCGCTGTGCCTGGACCGCCGCTGGTGTCGGCACGTTCGTGCCGAAGCCGGGTGCAAGCCCGACCATCGGTACGGTCGGTGAGGTGACGCGGGTCGACGAGGTCCGCATCGAGATGGTGTTGCCACGAGCCGCGCGCGACGACGTCATCCATGCATTGCGAGCGGCTCATCCCTACGAGGAGCCGGCATTCGACGTCTTCGAGTTGGCGTCGTGGCCAGGCGACACCGGCACGGGCCGGGTCGGTGAACTGCCGAACCCGGTCATCCTGCGCGAGTTCGCCGCCTCAGTCGCCGCGGCGCTGCCCTTGACCGCGGGTGGTGGCCGCGTCGCGGGGGATCTCGACGCCATGGTGCGCCGGGTCGCGGTGTGTGGCGGCGCCGGCGACAGCTACCTGCGCCAGGCTTCGGCGTCTGGCTCTGATGTGTTTGTCACGGCTGACTTGCGTCACCACGTGGTTTCTGAGCACCTCGCCGACGGCGGGTGCGCGGTCGTCGATATGCCGCATTGGGCCACCGAATGGCCGTGGCTGGGTGCGGCCACCGATGCCGTGCGCGCGGCCCTCGCGCAACGCGGCACTACGGTGAGCACAGACGTCTCGACGGTGCCTACCGATCCATGGGTGGCGCGGGTGGACGCCGGAACACGAAAGGACCCGCACTGAACGCTGATCCCGGAAGCCAAGCCCGCCTGCTCGACTTGCAGGCGCTCGACTCCAGCCTTGACCGGCTTGACCACCGGCGCCGCACGCTGCCCGAGTTGGCGACGATCGACGAACTCACTTCGCGGCTGCGTGAAGTCAGCGATGCGTTGGTGACGGCGGAGACGCTCGAGTCCGATCTCGCGCGCGACCAGCGCAAGGCCGAAGGCGACGTCGATCAGGTGCGCCAGCGTTCGGATCGCGATCAGAAACGACTCGACGCGGGTCAGGTCAGCTCGCCTCGCGAGTTGGAGAACCTGCAGTCGGAGATCGGCTCCCTTTCGCGGCGCCGGTCCGATCTCGAGGATGTCGTGCTCGAGATTATGGAGCGTCGTGAGCTCGCGCAGTCGGACATGTCGTCGCTCGCCAGTGAGCGCGACAAGCTGACCGGCGAACTCGCAGCGGTTACGTCGAGGCGCGATGAGTTGTTCGCCGAGATCGATGCGGAGATTGCTGCGAGTCGTGCTGCGCGTGCTGCGGTCGCTCCTGACGTTGGCGCTGAATTGCTTGCCCTGTACGAGAAAATCAGAGCTTCATCGGACGGCGTCGGTGCGGCAGCGTTGCATCGCGCGCGGTGTGAGGGTTGCCATCTCACCGTTAATCCCTCGGAGCTTGGCCAGATGCGCGCCGCGCCGCCGGACGCCGTGCTGCGATGCGAGGAGTGCCGGCGCATCTTGGTGCGAACTCCGGACTCCGGTCTGTGAGCCCGCGCCGGCTCATCGTCGAGGCCGACGGAGGATCGCGCGGAAACCCGGGACCTGCCGGCTACGGCGCGGTCGTGCGCGAAGCCTCGACCGGCGAGGTATTAGCGGAGCGCTATGAGTACCTCGGCGTGGTCACGAACAACGTCGCGGAGTATCGCGGCCTGCTCGCCGGGCTCACTGCGGCGGCCGAGATCGATCCCGGCGCCTACATCGAATGCCGGCTCGATTCGCGCCTCGTCGTCGAGCAGTTGTCGGGACGCTGGCAGGTCAAGCATCCGGACCTTCGGCCGCTGGTGCGCGACGGTGCCGCATTGGCCGCGTCGTTCGGGCCAGGGCACGTGACCTACACGTGGATTCCGCGTGAGCGCAACAAGGACGCCGACCGGTTGGCGAACCGCGCGATGGACGAGGGGACAGGGCAACCGCTCGGCGCCAAGGCATCGGGCTCGTCGTCAGGTTCGCGCAGCGCCGCTCCTGCCGAGCTGCCGCCGTCCAACCGCATTGTTGGCTGGACGGCGGGTGCGCCGCCGACGACGCTCGTGCTCGTCCGCCACGGCGTGACGACCTTCACAGTGGAGAAGCGCTTCTCTGGCGTCGGCGATCCGCCGTTGATCGAGCAGGGCCGGCAACAGATCAGGGCGGCCGCTGCTGAGTTGGTGGCGCGGGGCGGTGTGGAGCGGATCGTCTCGTCGCCGTTGTCGCGCTGTCGTGAGTCGGCCGCGATCATTTCTTCTGCTTTGGGACTTCCGGTCGAGATCGACGACGACTTGCGTGAGGTCGATTTCGGTGTGTGGGAGGGTTTGACGTTTCCGGTTGTCGAGGAGCGATGGCCGCGCGAACTTGCCTTGTGGCTGGGGGATACCGCGATCTCACCGCCCGATGGTGAGAGCTACGACTCGTTGCGGCATCGGGTGCGCACCGCTCAGGAACGGGTCGTCAATCGCCATCGCGGCGAGACAATTTGCGTCGTGAGTCACTCACGGCCGATCGCGATGATCGCAGCCAACTTGCTCGACGCGCCTACTGGTTCGCTGTACCGGCTGTATGTCGACAACGCGAGCTTGAGTGAAGCGGACTACTACGACGACGGGCCGGCCGTTCTGCGGCTGTTCAACGGTACATCGCATCTTCGGTGAACATGTCGCTCGTCAAGTCATGTTGGTGGGGCAGGGCTTCCCACGTGGCGGAGCGTCTGGTCGCGGGACCAGGTCGGAACCATTGTTTGACGGCGTGTATTGCGCGAAGGGCCCGCCGCTCGAGTAGGTCGTACGTCCTAGGCAAGGCCAGCATCACGAGCGCACCGGCGAGCCAGCCTCCGAGCACGTCGGTCACCCAATGCGTGTCGAGGAAGATCGTGCTCAGACCGACAGTGGTGCAGACGAATACGGCGAGCGCAATCCACGCCCGGCGATGCTCGGCGGCGACCATCGCCAGAACACCAAAGATGACCACTGCGTTCGAGGTGTGGCCCGACGGGAAGATGTCACCGCCATCGAAAACAGCGCGCGGATGCGTCGTCAGGGATGGGCCTAGGCGTCCGATCGCGAGCTTCACGCTGCCGACAGTCACGTTCAGCATCGTGAGTGACGTGACGAACAGCGCGAGTGGTCGCCACGACCGCTGCCGCACGGCCCGGTAGAGCAGGTAGACGAACGCGACGTGCGACGACGGTCCGCGTTGGCCGAGCATGACGTAGTGCAGCACCCAGGGTGTCGCGTGCGGAAAGCGCTTAGCGAGGTCCGACGCTGCGGCTACCCGATCGATGATGTCGAGTGGCGAGCCGAAGACGACTGCCGCGGTAAGTGCGATGTATGCGCCGAGCGTGATGAGAAAGAGTGTGCGGGTGGGCAAGTCTCGGACCCGCATGTATGTCGATGACCACACATGCATCAACGATGCGCGTGATGTCGTAAGACTCGTGCGACTTGCAGGAGCGTTGTCGTCGTGAACTCGCACGTGCGTGCGCTGAGCTTCAACGGTCTGGACCCGGTTGTCGGTTGGCCGATCACCCATGACCTTGTCGGTTGGCCGATCACCCATGACCTTGTTACGCATCACTCGATTTTACTTCCCCGCTGTTACCGATGCATTTCACGCACGATGCTGGGAAGTGGCTGGTAATAAACAAAGAAACACCTGAGAACACGTGCGCTTGTGATCAGCTATTCACGCTCAGCGTGACAGTTTCGTGACCTACACGTGACCGTCACGATGCACGAACGCTCGCGGTCTGTGTGGGGCCGATGTTAGGTGCGTCACAGTGGCGAGCCGTGCAAAGCGTTTTGTCAGTGGCCGTCACTACGTTGCTTCGTATGGGGATCGACCTGCTCGAGCGACGCGCGGATGGCAACACCGACACGGTGGACGACGCTACGATCCTCGCGCATCTCGCGTGTGAGGAGCCCGGGCCGCTGTCGCTCATGCTGCTGGAAAGTATGGACCCTACGACGCTGGATTTTGACGGCCGACTGAACTACGCGAAAGCGTGGGATCGGCAGCAGCGCTGGGCAACCGCTCGCGCGCAGAATGCACTTGTTCATGTGTTGATAGACGACCTTCCAGACGACGATGGCTTGATCGCCCTCGAGATGAGCCAACGCGCCGACGTGGCAGCGGCCACCTTGCAGTGGCCGCCTGTTACTGCTTCCGGTCGGCTTGATCAGGCGCTACGACTCGTGACCGAGTTGCCTGGCACGTTCGCGATGCTGACAGCCGGTGAGATCAGCTTCCGCCACGCTGAGTTGATCGCCGATGCGACGATCGGTCTTGAATCGTCCGATATCTTGCTGGTCGAGGCCAGCGTGCTGGAGAAGTCGATTGGTCAGACGCCTGCTGAGTTCGGGCGCGCCGCGCGCCGCGCTGCGGCTGCGGTGGCTCCACACATCGCCGAGCAGAAGCATGAGGCCGCAGTCGCCGGTCGCTGCGTTCGGCGCCGCCCTGGTCGTGACTACATGGTCGACGTCGTCGCGACGTTGCCGCCTGTTGACGCCGAGACCGTCTATCTCGCACTTGATGCTGTTGCACGAAAGGCTTTGGCCGCCGACGGAGACAAATCGATCCGCATGGATGCTCGACGCGCCGACGCCCTCGTTGGTTGGGCGGTTGCGGCGCTCGCCGATCCGTCGCTACCCAAGCTTCAGGGTCGCCCAGTCGAGCTGCACGTGGTGACCGACCTGCCCACCATGCTCGGCCTCGCCGAGAATCCAGCTGAGCTGCTCGGCTACGGCACGATTCCTGCTTCCATTGCGCGCATTCTGGCCGGTGACGCGAACTGGCGGCGTTTCCTCATCGATCCGGTCACAGGTCACCTTCTCGACTTCGGCCACCGGGTGTATCGCCCGCCGCAGGAGTTGAAGAACTTCCTTATCGCGCGAGACAAGGTCTGCCGCTTCCCAGGTTGTTCGATGGCCGCAGAGCGATGTGATCAGGACCACGGATGTCCGTATGACAAAGGCGGCGACACGGCGTCTTGCAACTGCCATTGCCTCTGCCGCCGACATCACATTCTCAAGACAACCGGCGGCTGGACGCTCAAGTGTCACGGCAACGGTTCGTTGACATGGATATCGCCCGGCGGCCAACAATTCTTCGTTGCCGCGGAAGATCACGGTCCAGCGAGATAGTCACGTCGTGAGCAGGAGCGCACCCCACGAAGCGAGTAGCAGGACGGGCACCCCCACCAGACCTACTCGCGCGAATTGCCACGCGCTGATCTCGACGTCCCGCGCCTTGCATCTTTCACGCCAGAGCAATGTGGCGAGCGATCCCCAGAGCAGCACGAGCGGGCCGACGTTCGTGCCGAGAAGGAGCCCGAGCAACTGGTGTTGACGTCCGTCGGTGACCCGCTCGAGCGCGAGGTAGCTCGGCAAGTTGTTCGCGAGGTTGCTCGCTCCCGCACCTACGCCGGCGGTCCGCAAGACACCAAGCGCACTATCATTATGACCGGCCGCATCGCCGAGCAGTCGATCGAGACCGTGTGCGCCGAGCGTTGCAACGAGCAGGAACAGTCCCTGCACCAGGACGACCAGGCGCCACGGCAGCAGTGACATTCGCACGCGCTGCGGCTCCCGAAAGAGAAAGAGCACGAGCAGGACGGCGGCCGCGGCGCTTGCGGGTAGCCACACAGGTAATCCGATGACGAAGAACGGCGCGATGACGACGCACACCGTTGCGCTGATGCGAAAGCTGACCCTGTCGGCGATGTCGAACGTGCCGGGCACCGGGTAACGACCGCGAAGATCTCGGCGGTGCACGACGCCAATGACTACGGCCGTTACCACGATTGCCGCGATTGCGGGCAACCACATCTTCGCGGCGAACGACACGGCCGACAGATGCAGTCGGTTCACAGCGAGCAGATTGGTGAGGTTCGACACTGGTAGCAGCAGACTCGCGGTGTTCGCCAACCACACGGCGGCCATCGCGAACGGGATGACCGCTATTCGCAGCTGCGCCGCGAGCGCGAGCACGACAGGTGTGAGCAGGACGGCGGTTGTGTCGAGGCTCAGCACGATGGTGGTCAGGCTGCCCAGGACGACGATGAGAGCAAACAGTTCCCACGTTCGGCCGCGCCCGAGCTTGGCAGCACGGGTGGCCGCGACATCGAATACTTGCGCCGCGTCGGCTAGCTCGGCGACCACGGTGATGGCGACAAGGAACAGCAGGATCGGGCCGACCCGCTTTGTGGTCGCGACCGCTTCGTGCCAAGGCAGCGCCGTGCTCGCAACACAGATTCCGCCGGCGACGGCGGCGATCAGCCAGGCAGGCGCGAACCGAGACCACGCGGCTACATGAGACCACGCGGGCCACTGCGACCGTTTCGGCGTGGGCACAACGACAGCCTGCCCCACGCATGATCTTTTCTCACATACGGTGGCGGCATGCCGCACCGCCGGGTTCGCCTCAGTGTCGACGGGCCTGTGTTGCGAGACGGATTCGAGGCCATCCGCACCGAACTTCATGTTCCGGGGGCCTTTCCGCCCGAGGTTCTCGCCGCGGCCGCACAAGCCGCAGCCCACTGGAGCCCGGCGACGTCAACGGCGCCGGACCAGACCGACGTCCCGTATCTGACGATCGATCCACCCGGATCGATGGACCTCGACCAGGCCATGCACATCGC
>DASRZB010000180.1:0-12125 GCA_035653855.1 Acidothermaceae bacterium
GTTCGGCGATGCGGCCGGGGCACTCGCTAACGTGCGCTAGGTCGTGCCGCGCCGATGCCGGCCGTGTCCACCAACTGCTGGATCGTGCCCACCACCAGCCGCCGGATCGGCAAACCGAGCGAACGCACGCAGGTTCTCGACAGACTCATTGCGCGACGCCCGCCACTCCCACTCGCGACGGATGCTCTGCGCGAACCCGATCTGCAGCGCGGCGTCGAACGTCTCGTCGGCGTACGTGAGCACGCACCCGAGCAGCCGGTCGATCTCGTCGGGTGTTACCGCAAGTAACGGCAGCCGGCCCATCAAGTAGACGTCGCCCTTGGCATCGATCGCGAAATGAACGCCGTACATGTGGCCGTTTCGCTCAAGCAGGAAGCGGTAGAACTCTTGCGCGTTCTCATCGGGACGCCGCACGAAGAATGCCTCGATCAGCAGGCTCTGATCGCCGACGACAAGACGCACCGCGGTCACCAGGCGATGGGTCCCGGTGAGGCGCACAACGAATGCCGACTCGCCGACCTGATCGAAGTGGATCTCCCGTTCTTCGAGGGTCGCCCTGATGACGGCATCGATTTCGGCGCGCGCAAACCAGCTCACGAGGCACTCACCGCCAGACGGCGACGGGCAGCCCTTCGACGTTGCCGCCCGCGACGCCACGCAATGCGTCGGCATAGGCATCGATCACGCCATCGACCGTGCGATCCCAGTCGAAGCCGGCGGCGTGGGCGATCGCGCCCGTCGCCAAGGAGCGCCGCAATTCGGCGTCCGATAAAAGCTTGGTCAGTACGTCCGCGTACGACGTCGGCTCATGTCCATCGACGAGCAACCCGGAAAAGCCGTCGCTGACGGTCGTCACGAGGCCGCCGACCCGCGCGGCGACGACCGGCGTCCCGCATGCCTGCGATTCGAGTGCGACAAGACCGAACGATTCGCTGTACGACGGAACGACGGTGACACTCGCGGCCCGGTAGAAGTCGGCAAGGCGATCACCGGCCGCCGGCGCCTCGAAACGCACTAGGTCGGCGACTCCTAGTTGCTCGGCGAGGCGGGCGAGGTGGTCGGGCTCCGCGACGCCGGATCCACTGACACCGCCGACGATCACGGCCATCAGCCGATCACGCAACGACGGTGTGCGATCGACCATGACGGCGAGCGCGCGGATCACCAGGTCAGGCGCCTTGAGGGGCTGGATCCTGCCGACGAACAGGAGCACGTCACGGTTTGCGGGCAAACCAAGACGAGCGCGGGCGGCGGCACGCGATCCGGGCCGATACAAGGAAAGATCGACACCAGGCGGGACGACGGAAACTGCGGCTCGGTCCGCGTCGTACAGGTCGATGAGCTGACGGGCCTCAGCTTCGGTGTTCGCGATGAGTCGGTCCGCCGCGTCGACCACTTGGCCCTCACCGATCGCGCGCATCGACGGCTCCGGCGCGTCGCCTTCGGCGAGCGCTGCGTTCTTGACCCGCGCGAGGGTGTGCATGCTGTGAACGAGCGGAACGCCCCACCGCTCCTTCGCAAGCCAGCCCACCTGGCCCGACAACCAGTAGTGAGAGTGGATCAGGTCATACCAACCGGGTTCCCTCGCCGCCTCAGCACGAAGGACGGCGGCCGTGAAGGCACACAGCTGGGAGGGCAGATCTGCTTTTAGCAGCGGCTCGAGGGGGCCGGCAACGACATTGCGGACGATGAAGCCGGGCTCGATGTACTCGATCGGGGGCACGTCACCTGACGTCGCGCGGGTGAATACCTCGACCTCGACGCCCTCAGCGGCCAGCCGGCGGGACAGTTCCATGATGTAGACGTTCATCCCACCGGCGTCGCCCACACCGGGCTGTTCGACCGGCGATGTGTGGAGGCTCAGCATCGCCAGCCGCTTGAGGGGAGGGCGGGCGCCTGTCAGCAGGGTCACCTGCGGTCTGGCCGCCGTGCCTCGGGGTGCGCTTACTCGGGGAGACGCGAGTCGGGGGGAGCGCCGACGCAGTGTCGCGACGGTCTGGAGATCGTCCGACAAGCTTCCTCCTCACGCTCGCTCGGTCATCACAACGTACGCCGAGGGCTACCGCAGCGTACTTGCGGGCACACGCCACCTCGCTCCGCAACGTTTGACCATCGCCGACCATTCCCGATCGAGACGCCGTTCCGGCTCGAGATGCTGCGCCAGACACCGGGCCGCATCGACCTACCTGCCCTGGCTGCCCAGCCCTGAACCGGGCACTGCCAAGATTCCTTCATGAGCGCAGGCCCAACCACGACGCAATCCTCTAGGCCGGTCGCGGTCGTCACCGGCGCCAGCAGCGGGATCGGAGCGGCCACCGCGCGCCAGCTAGCGCGAGAAGGCTTCGACGTCGTGTGCGCGGCCCGCAGAGCCGACCGGATTGCCGCCGTCGCCGCTGAGATCGGTGGCCGTGCAGTGGTGTTGGACGTCACGGATGCCACATCCGTGACCGCACTCGCAGCCGCAGTGACTTCGTGCTCGCTTCTCGTCAACGTGGCCGGCGGCGCGATCGGAGCCGAGACCATCTCGGCAGCCGATCCAGCCGACTGGCAAGCCATGTACGACACCAACGTGCTCGGCGTCCTGCGGGTCACCCAGGCATTGCTGCCAGCGCTCATCGCATCCGGAGCCGGTCACGTCATTGTCGTCGGCTCGACCGCAGGCCGGATTGTGTACGAAGGCGGCGGCGGCTACACGGCCGCGAAACACGGCACGGCCGCGCTGACCGAAACCCTACGGCTCGAACTGAACGGTCAACCCGTTCGGGTAACCGAGGTTGCCCCAGGGATGGTGCGCACCGAAGAGTTCAGCCTGAACAGAAACAGAGGGGACGCCGAGAAGGCCGCGGCGGTGTACAGGGGTGTCGCCGAACCACTTACTGCAGAAGACATCGCTGACTGCATCAGCTGGTGCGCGACCCGGCCGCCACATGTCAACATCGATCTGCTCGTCGTCAAGCCGCTTGCCCAAGCCGCTCAATACAAGGTGCACAGAATCTCATGACACAACCTCCTGCCGATCACGTGCACACCGTCAACAACGGCAAGCGCGATCTCACGCTTGACCAGCTCGCCGCAACTCAACCGGGGTTAGATCGGCTGATGGCTGAGCTTGGACCACGCATGCATCGGCTGTATTTCGCAGGCCGCGCTGCGAATTGGCGACTCGCAGACTACTTCTTCCGTTCGGTGGTGAAGCAGCTCAGCCTGTGTGCGTTCTCACGACCGAAGTACGGGGACGCGATCAATACCTACATCAGCACCGACTGCGAGCCAGTACGGATAGCGATCAAGGCCCGGGACGGCGAAGCCTTCGAGGCCGCGTACAAGGCGATGGTGCGACGAGCCAACGCCTATCACGACGAGTTCGCGAAGCCCTGGCTGCATTGGATGTGCCCTACGACACCACCGGAAGACCTTGACTTTGCTGCTGGTCTGACCTGACCTCATTCGACCCGTACCGCATCGCCAGCGCGATGACCCCGACACAAAACACTACGACCCACCACGAGCCCACGACACCACTGGTGATAGCGAAGCTGCAGGTGGCGAACACCATCCAGGCGCCGGTCACGAGGCTGCTGCCAAGTGTGGTCAAGCGACCACTTGCCCACTGCCCAAGCAACAGGCAGACCAGCACCGGCGGGTAGTAGTACGCGATGTTGCGTGGATCAACGAGTAGCCGAGCGGCGATGGCCGCCGCCGGCACCAGCCAGACCGCACAATTTCGCCCTCGCGTTCGAAACAAGACCACGAGTCCGACGGTCGTTGCGAGCGCTGCTTGGAACAGTCGCAGCTGCCAAGTAAAGCCTGTGCCGTCGTGAAACAGCAGGTTCAACGGTGCGTCGTGCTCGATCTGCCACGAGCCGCGGAACATCTCGAATCGACCGAAGACAAGGAAGGGTCCGTAGCAAACCGCGACTGTCGCCGCTGCCGTCAAGCCCGCATACACACCGGTGCGCCGTGACGCACGAATGAGCAACACGGCGACGGCGACAAGCGCCCAAAGTTTGATGCCTGCCGCGAGGCCGAAGATGACGCCGGCTTGGCCATGGCGGCCGGTCGCTGCGCGGCCGGCGGCAATCAACAGCACCAGCATCACCAAGAGGTCATCTGGGTGGGCGTACATGGCTACGACCCAAAGGCCACCCGTCAGTGCAAAGACGATGCACGCACTGAACTCGCGCGCCGTCGTCGTCCGGCCGTTTAGCAGGTACGCAGCGAAGACGGCGCGGCACGCGACCATCATGAGCAAGGCACATGCCAACGCTGTGACGAGCCCGCCACCAGTCCAAGACGGCAGCCCGAAAGCATCGCCGAGTCTTAGGCCGATGCCTTCGAGCAAGACGAAGATCGGTCCGCTTTGCAAAGTCGAGTTCGCGAAGGTGTCGGCCCAATGGGACGACAGCAGGGTGTGGCCGGCGCCGGCGAAGAGGAACGCGTCCCCGCCGGGACCGTTCAGGTCTTGGCCGACATAGGCGATCGCGAGGTACACGGCAATGACGACCGGGACCCGAATGCGGAGGAGCCGCGGGAACCGCTGCGCGGCGAGTGCGTAGCGTCCGAACAGTCGCTCTTCCTCACGGCGTAGCCAGTCCGCCGAGGAAACCGCGGCCTCGCTCAGGACAGAGGACATGCCCCCATGCGTCGACCGAATCGCGCCACGCCTAAAGCCGAGAAGATGCCGGTTTGGCGCCGCGTGACCGAGCTAACGCCCGCGAACCCGCCGCAGCGCCGGCCGCACGTCGACGAAGTACACGATGGTGGCAATGATCGCAGCCAGCCCGAGCGGTCCGAACCACCCGCTCAGCAAAACGATGAGAACGGCCACGGCGAGGATCGCGAGCCAGGCCTGCTTGGTCAGTTTGCCAGCCGCGACATAGGCGGCCGCCGGGGCGAGCGCCGCGTCGACCAGCGCATAGAGCTGGAGGACCAATGCGGCAAGAAGAACAACGGTGATCAACGACGCGGAGAGGTGCAACACACCACCCACGGTACTGCCTTCAGGGGCGGCGCGCGGCGCCCGTTATGCGATCCAGTTCGACCAGATCGACCGACGCGGGCTCCCACGCGGCCGCCTGTGCATTCGCCAGCACCTGCTCAGGTTTGGTAGCGCCGACAATGACGGTGCTCACGCCGGGCTGCGCTGCGAGCCCTCCGATCGCGACCTCGAGCATGCTGAGTCCGCGCGCGTTGGCAAACTTCTGCAAGCCCTCGATCACCTCCCAGTTGGCGCGCTCCAGGAGTTCGGCATCCCCAGCCAGCCGGGTGCCTTCAGGGGCAGCCTGCCCACGCGTGTACTTGCCAGTGAGCAAGCCACGTGCCAGCGGATAGAACGGAATGAAGCCGACGCCGGCATGCTCTGCGGCGGGCAGCAGTTCGTTCTCGGCACCGCGTTCCAGCAGGCTGTACTGGTTCTGCGTGCTGACGAAACGGGCGCCGCCGTTTGCACGTGCGGCCCAGTCGGCGTCGATGACTTGCCAGCCATCGAACTGTGACGAACCGATGTAGCGAACCTTGCCTTCGTGCACGAGTTCGTCCAGCGCAGCAAGGGTTTCTTCTATGGGTGTCAGGTTGTCTGGCCGGTGTAGCTGGTACAGGTCGATGTAGTCAGTACGCAGTCGCCGCAGTGATCCTTCGATCGACGCCCTGATGTAGCGGCGCGATCCGCGAGCCTCGTGGGCCGGCAAGGTCAGTCCGCCGGTGGGCACGCCAAACTTCGTGCCAAGAACGATGCCGTCACGACGGCCTTCGAGCGCCTGGCCAAGAAGGTCCTCGCATACCCCAGGCGAACTGCCATAGACGTCAGCAGCGTCGAAGAACGTGATGCCGGCGTCAAGGGTTGCGTCAACGACCGCACGGGTGCCCGCGAGGTCGAGGCGGCGCCCGATCTGATTGCAACCAAGGCCGACTGTCGAAACGGTCAAGCCCGAGTCACCAAGTTGGCGGTACGTCATGTCACCCATACGCCTACCCTACGAAACCCACGTTCGCAGGATGGCAGCGGCAACCGGGTCGCGACGCGACCGCACCGCAACTTCGCATCCCTGGTGGTCGTACAAACCGCGGTTTTTGGTGGTGCACCACGACCACTCGGGATGCGAAGTGTGGACCTCGGGCCTTAGGCGGAGGTTGTTTTCTTGCTGCCAACCTTCGCGCCGACCTTGGCTGCGGCCTTCTTGGCCGGAGCCTTCTTGGCCGCTACCTTCTTGGCTGCGGCCTTCTTCGTCGCTACCTTCTTTGTCGCAGCCTTGGTGGACGCCTTTTTGGCTGGCTTCTTTGCGCTTTTCGCAGCTGCGTGCGAGGTCTTCTTCGGGGGTAGGCGCCGAACAGGCTCAGGCATGAACGGCTCGTGGACAAACGGCTCGTCCTCCTCGGCGACCACTTCGTCGCCACGCATCTTCGTCATGACGTCTTGACCGCGCCGGGTGAGTTCGTCGTACAACTCGCCCACCTTGAGATTTGTGCGGAACGCAGAACCGATCAGCAGACCGGCGGCACGCATCGGGAAGTCGCGGTTCTCTTCCTGCCATGTCGTGACCGCGTCGGGCAACTCGCGCAGCTTCTCCGACACCAGGTCGCCCATGCCGACGAGTAGTTGCAACGGACGATCGCCGACCGCCTTCTGCACGCTGTTCAACAAGTCGTCTGTACGGCTCATCGCGATCTCCTCGGCGACGTCGAGCGGGACATCGTGGTGCGCAACGGGGTAACCCGAGCCGACGGAGCTGTGGCGGTTTTTGCCGAACTGGGGTGACCGGACGTGTTGTGGCTGGGTGCCGTGTGTTCGTTAACCGACGCCGACTCGGCGGCCGAAGACTCGTGGCCGCCCGCGTCGTCGAGCTCAATAATGCGTGCTGCCGATGCGCTCGACGCCTGCATGCGATTGGCGGCAGCCTCGTCGGCGTCGCGCCTCATGTTCTCCTTGCGGAACGAGTCGTATACCTCGACCATCACCTGCTTCTGCCGCTCGGTAATAGTCGGATCGGCGATGATCGCGTCGATGACGACGCCGCCGACGACGCGCTCATCGAGAATGCCCGCCTGGACGTACAGCGCCTCAGCGGAGATCCGCAGGCCCTTCGCGATCTGCTGCATGATCTCGGCGCTCGGCCGACGCAGCCCACGCTCGATCTGGCTCAGGTAAGGGTTGGAGACGCCCGCCAGCTTGGCCAGCTGCCGGACCGAAATCTGCGCCGTGCGCCGCTGCTCACGGATGAAGTCACCGAGATCGAAGTTCTGCACCATGCGCCAAGTTTGGCTCGGCACGCTAACTATTGCAAGCGGTGCGCTAGCACGCCGGCTCCGAATATCGATGCCGGACGTTAGCCTGGGAGGAGCTCCTCGCTCCTCGGCAGCCGCCAAGCCGATTTCCACGCCACCGTCGAAACGGGTCCAACCTTGTCGCATCACCACCAGCGCCGGGCAGGCGCGGCTGCGGCCAGCGCAGCGTGCATCGCACTCGGTTTGCTGAGCGCGTGCACATCAAAGAGCGTCAGCAGCGGCCCGGCGCCGTCGGCAGCGATCGGGTCGTCGGTGCTGGCCTCACCGTCTGCCGCTGCGTCGTCGACCACCGCTGGTGCGGCAAGCCCGGCCCGCGCCGCGAGTCCGAGAGCGAGCTCGAGCTACGACGGCCGAGGCGATCCGGGTGCCTTCGCGAGCAACCTCAACTGGACGGATATCACCAAGCAGCTCAGTTCAGCGGTGGGCGACAACAAACACACGTTCTCCTACGCCAAGGCGACGATGCAGGTGCCGCTCAACTGGGCCGACGTCACGAGCAAGAAGATCAGCATCACCGTGCTGCGGATTCGCTCGGCGAGCCAGCAGAACCGCATCGGCTCACTCGTCATCAACCCTGGCGGCCCAGGCGGTTCAGGTATCGACGCGGCCTTGTCCCTCGCAGTCGACGAGCTGCCACAAGCGATTCTCGACAGGTTCGACATCGTCGGCTTCGACCCGCGCGGGATCGGCCTCAGTGATCCGATCCAGTGCATCACCAACAAGCAGAAGGATGCCGAACTCAATCTCCCGGCTGACCCGAAGACCGCGGCGCAGTGGCAGCAGGAGATCGCCGACGCGACCAAGGTCGCGCAGGAGTGCTACACCGAATACGGCTCGGATCTGACCTACTACTCGACAGCCGAAACCGCGCGCGACATGGAAGCGCTGCGCGCGAAACTCGGCGATCCCAAGTTGACATACCTCGGTTACTCCTACGGCACGCTGATCGGAGCCGAGTACGCCTCGGCGTATCCGGACAAGGTCCGCGCATTGGTCCTCGACGGCGCGGTCGACCCGACGATTTCTTCGACCGACCAGGACAAGACGCAGGCGGCCGGATTCCAGCTGGCGTTCAGCCACTTTGCGGCGAGCTGCACGTCGAAGGGCGCGAGCTGCAAGCTCGGATCCGACCCTCAGCAATACGTGCTCAACCTGATGACCAAGGCCGCGGCTCATCCGATTCCCAGCGGCGCCTCCGGCGACAAACGCACGGCCGACGACGGCGCCGTCCTGCTCGGTGTGATCTCAGCGCTCTACGACAAAACTCAATGGCCGGACTTGATCACCGCGCTTGCCGACGCGAACAAGGGGGACGCGTCCGGCATCTTGTCGCTCGACGACCAGTACAACGAGCGTGACACGAATGGCACCTACTCGAACCTCGAAGATGCGAACGCCGCGATTGGCTGCGCCGACGCAACGCAACGGCCGACGATCGCGCAAGCGCAGGCGCTGCAGCCGGGGTGGCGAGCCACCAATCCACTCTTCGGCGGCTCCGCGGCGTCCAGCCTCGGCTTTTGCAGCTTGTGGAAGGCACCGCCCGACCAGCCGATCACCGTCGCGAACAAAGGCGCGGCCCCGATCCTGGTCATCGGCACGACTGGCGACCCCGCGACACCGATCTCGGGTGCTCAACACCTCGCCGCACTACTTGGATCGGGCCGGCTGCTGGTCTGGCAGGGCGACGGGCACACCGCATACCCCAAGACGACGTGCGTCACCAACGACGTAAACAGCTATTTGATCAACCTGACGCTGCCGCCGACCGGAGCTACCTGCCCCGCGAGCTGAGCCTCAGTTCTCGCTCGGCAGCAGCGCCGACACGTCGGCTTCACCGTCGCGGTAACGACGGGTGATCTCGTGCGCGGCGGCGTCCATGACGATCTGGACGGCGTGACGTTGCTCTGAGATTTGCCGCTCCTGGTCACCGAAACGCTCGAGCGTCTCCGCCAGTTGCTCGACAGTGCGGCCGGCGAGGGCCGACAGGTCGGAGTCGCCGACGAGCCGCTCGACCAACCTGCGGTGCTCGTCGACCCGCGACGGCTCGACGACCGTGTGCCGTCCGAGGCCTCTCGCCGGCGAGCGCTCGTCGGCGAGGATGCGCGGCAACTGGTCGATGATGCTGCTGCCATCGCCGACGTCGCCGCGGCGCCGGGCGAGCTCAGCGTTGATGATGTCGACCCGGCCCTGGAGCATCCGGCGCAGGTACGAAAGGTCTGCTTCTTCCTGCTCGGCCTGGTCACGTAGCTCGCGAACCTCGGACAGCGGCAGGCTTGCCAATCCATCGAGGTAGCCCTCGGAGAGCACCCGATCAATGCGGCGGTGACCGCTCGGTGCGTCACTGCGGTCGTCGGACACCTGGTGCCTCCGTGGCTCGTCGTACGGCGCTACTTCTTCCAGCATGCACCTCGTCGATTAGCCCGTTCGGTTAGCCCGCTGGGTTAGCCCGATTGGAGTAATGCCGCGAGGCATTTGGAGTGACGTCGCCCATGGTGCCATGCCAAGGGACGAGCTGGCACGAATCCGTACGCTCGGGGACACCAAATCCGCCTGGATGTTCGACCGGATGGCTCAATGCCCCCGCCCCAGTTGCCGATGGCTTCGATGCAGGGTTCATCGGCACCCTTGCGTCCATTTGCGTCAGCGCAACAGCCGTTCCAAGGTGGGAGGTCGCCCGTGCTCAAAGGCGACCTCACGACCACCCCCATCGAAGTTGCGCTCAGTAGCCTCGCAGACGAGCAGGCCACTGGCTGTCTCCATGTCGTTGACGACGTCGGCAGCGAGGCTCTTATCTACCTCAAGGCTGGGCTGGTTTACGCGGTTTCGGTACCGGGCCAGCGTCCGCAACTCGGTGCTCGACTGATCTCGAGCAACGCCCTCGTCCCAGAGAACTTGGCCGAGGCGCTCGAGGCACAGCGCACAGAACTCCAGGGCTGGCGCCTCGGTGAACTGCTCGTGCACCTCGGCTTCGTCGAACAAGACGTGGTCGAGGCTTTCGTGCAGGAGCAGGTCCGAGACGGCTTGACTGACCTACTTGCCTGGACGTCGGGTCGCTGGCGTTTCCGGAAGGGCGAAAAGACCCGCGAGGACGTAGCACCGCCGACCCCCCTGAACCAGCTGCTCGACCAGGTCCGCGTTCGGAAGTCGACCTGGGACGAAATCGTCGATGCGGTCCATGGCCCCAACGCCGTGCCGATGCTCGCTGCCCATGGCGGCGAGGCTCACATCACACTCGACTCCGACACGTGGTCGCTGTTGTGCAAGATCGACGGCGAGCGCAGCATCGCGGATCTCGCGCGCGAGTGCGGTTTCACCATGTTCGAAGCCGGCACAGTCGTGCGCGTCCTGGTGGAGGCCGGTCTGGTCGATGTCGAGGAAGACCTTGGACCGGACGGCGCGCCGGTGTACGAGGACGACGATGAGCCGGTCGACGTCCAGGCTTCGGACGACAACCAGGTCTCGGACGACGACCCGGATGCGGTCGGGCAGACCGACGAGCCGATACGTGACAACTTCTCCAGGACGGCCGCTCTCGCGGCAGCCTTCGCTCTGAGCGGGCGCGAACCCGTTGAAACTGCATCTTTGGAACCGCTGCCTGCCGTCGCAGACGAGCAGCACGAATGGGATGGCCCGGAGCCCCGAGAGGCGACGGGCATGTCGTCGTTGGCGGAGGTCTCCGAGGCTCTGACCAGAGCACTCGGGCCGCGCACAGAGTCCGGGACTTCGTTCGTCGACCCGTTCCACGTGCCGGACGAAATCCGGCTACGCGCGGCGCCGAAGGCAGTCGCGACGTCCGCCGTCCCGAGCGAGGACCAGCTCCGCAGGGATCGAATCAGAAAGGCTGCCGCTGCCGAGCTCGCAGCCGCGCACGCCGAGGCCGAGGCTCAGCACAACGCCACCAAGCGCACTAGCAAGGCCGGGCACATCGCTCAGGTCGTCGACCTGGAAGCGCGCCGCGAGGCTGCCCGGGCCGAGAACGAGCGCCGCGAAAGTGAGCACGCTGAGGAGGCGGCGCGCCTCGAAGCCGCGCGCCTCGAAGCAGAACGCCTTGCCGCTGAAGAGGCGGCCCGTCTCGAAGCAGAACGCATCGAAGCAGAACGCCGGCTCGAGGTGCAGCGCCTCGCCGCCGAAGAGGCAGCGCGCGCCGCCGCCGAGGAAGCCGCCCGAATTGAGGCCGAGCGCCTCGCAGCCGAGCGGATCGCGGCCGAAGAGGCAGCCCGACTCGCCGCCGAAGAGGCAGCGCGAGTTGAGGCGGAACGACTTGAAGCCGAACGAATCGCGGCGGAGGAGGCCGCGCGTCTCGCTGCGGAAGAAGCCACTCGGATGGCCACGGAAGAAGCTGCGCGCCTCGAAGCCGAACGCCTCGAAGCCGAGCGCCTCGCCGCCGAAGAAGCCGCCCGCCTCGCTGCCGAAGAAGCGGCCAGGGTTGAAGCGGAGCGCCTCGAAGCCGAGCGCCTGGCCGCCGAAGAAGCTGCCCGCCAAGCGGCTGAGGAAGCAGCTCGCGTCGAAGCAGAGCGCCTCGCCGCAGAGGAGGCTGCGCGGATCGAGGCCGAACGCCTTGAGGCCGAACGCATTGAGGCCGAGCGGCTTGAAGCAGAGCGCCTTGAAGCTGAGCGGCTTGAAGCAGAGCGTCTTGAAGCAGAGCGGATCGAGGCCGAGCGCCTGGAAGCCGAACGCCTGGAAGCCGAACGCCTGGAAGCCGAACGCCTGGATGCCGAACGCATTGAGGCCGAGCGCCTTGAAGCAGAGCGGATCGAGGCCGAGCGCCTTGAAGCAGAACGCCTCGAAGCCGAACGCCTGGAAGCCGAACGCATCGAGGCAGAGCGCCTTGAAGCAGAGCGGAT
>DASRZB010000181.1:0-2818 GCA_035653855.1 Acidothermaceae bacterium
CTCGCTTCTGAACTGCGCCAACTCGAAGACGCTGCCCGACGCATAGCTGCCGAGGAACGACGGGCCGACAACTCCAATCATCGCGAAGTGATCGAGATGCTGACAGCGATCGTCACCCGCGAGCCTGTCAACGTCCACGTCGACGCTCCCACGATCAACCTGCCGGCGCATCGGTAGTCAAGTTCGCTGGCGAGCTTGTCGGCGTGTAGTAATTGGTCTAAAATACTCCGCCTCTTTTTGCAACACGAATCACCCAACGCGCCGAAACCGTCCACGCGAAGGACGCCCATCGTAGGAGGGCCTTAATGGCTAGAGACCTTTGGTCCGACAACGTGTGGCGTGCTGCCATGTCGGCCGCGGAGATCAATGATCTCCCGGACAGCGCATTCGCGCTGATCGAGGATGGCGGTACCAAGGACGAGGGTGGCAAGACCACTCCCCGAAGCCTCAGGCACTATCCCGTGCAGGACAAGGCCCACGCCGACAATGCCTTGGCCCGCGCTGACGCCGCCATCGCTGGTGATGACGCCGACGCCAAGGCCATAGCAGAGAAGGCGCTCCCGGCCATCAAAAAGGCGGTTGCGAAGTTCGCTGCCGACACGGAAGCCAAGGCTGCCAAGTGGGATGCCGAACGCCGTGATGACGGTCTGACATATGGGGATCTTGACGACCTGCTCCAGTCGGCCATCACGGCCAAGTTCGGGTCAGCGTTCGCTGATTGCTACGTGTGGGTATGCGACTTCTCCGATACGTGGGCCGTCTATTCCCTCAACGGTGAGAAGTTTCAGGTCGACTACTCGGTCGACGGGTCGTCCGTGACCATCGCTGACAACCCGCAGTCCGTGCAAGAGAAGACCACGTACGTACCGGTGCAGTTCAACGCGGCCACGACCGGCAGCGAGACCCGCACCGTACGACCCACCAAGAAGCCGCGGCATCGCGTTGGACCTGCTACCGGCGTTGAGGTGCGACACTTCGCTGCCGAGGGTCTTGAACTTCGGGACGATGGGTCGAACAATCTGCAACTGGTCGGCACGCCCATCCAGTATTCGACCGGCTACATGGTTCGTGACATGTTCGGCACGTTCCAGGAGAAAATGCATCCTGGCGTCGTCACTGACTTGCTCGCCGCCGCCTGCGACACCCGCTTCCTGTTCAACCATTCAGGGCTCCCCCTTGCGCGCACTACGTCCGGCACCCTCACACTGGAAGACACACCGACCGGTCTGCGCTCCATCGCCAACCTTGACGCACGTCAGCAGCTCGCCACCGATTTGGCCGTGGCCGTCGAGCGCGGTGACGTGACCCAAATGTCGGTCGGCATGATCGTGGGCGAAGACAAGTGGGACGACGGCTACGAGAACCGGGACATCTACAAGCTGAGTGCGCTGGAAGATGTGAGTGCGGTCACGTACCCAGCTTCCCCGACGACCAACATCCAGGTCGCCCAGCGGATGCTGTACGACATGCCGGTCGAGTCTCGCGAGCGTGTTCGTCGCATGTGGGCGATCACCCGTGACCTGCACGACGGCCGTCCGGTGCTACCTGCCGACATCGACGTACTGTCCGACGGTCTTAGGGCTCTGGCCGAGGCTGACGAGATCGAAGCACCCGACGAGGCCCGCGCAGAACCGACCCCCCAGGATGCTGGTATCAGTGCCAAGGTCAAGGCTGCACACCAGGCTGTCACCGACGCAATCCATGCTCAAATGGGCGATTCGGACAATGCGACCGACCCGACCGACACCGAGGTCATGGGCCACCTCCACGACGCCGCCAAGTCGCTCCTGAAGGCCACTGGTGCCCAGGCGGTCGACTCTGCCACGGATGTCCCTCCTGGCACCCTCGGGGGCCCTGACGGGACGCTGAACGGCGGCCAGCAGGGCGGTGGTGCGTCTGGTGCCGATGGCACTGGGGCCGCCCGCACCATGACCAACGCCGAACTCAAGCGTCTCGCCCTGGCCGACGAAATCGAGCGCCGGAAGCGCCGGAAGAAGTAGGTCTGAGCGCGGTAGAGAAGTAGCTATCTCGTCGGCCTCATAAGCCGTAGATCGGCGGTGCAAGTCCGCCTCGCGCCACCACGAGGACCCCAAAGGGGCCATCGTTCGCAGTACCGAAGTACCTAAGTAGCAAAGTCGCCGAGCAGTACCGCCAGCCACGTCTAGTACCACCGGCCTAGCCGGAGTCGGGAACGCGTCCGCTGGGGCCGGGAGGCAGGGGACACACCCACCCACCTAGTCCCGAAAGGACATCCGCATGACTACCCCCATGCTCGATTCCCTCTTCGAGGCCCGCGATTCGGCCGACAAGGAATTCGAGGAGTACGCCACTCCTCTCCTTCGCGAGTCGCGTGACCTCACTGAGGACGAGACCAAGCGCGTCGAGGAACTCCGTTCCGGTCGCGCCCGCATCGACGCCCGAATCCTCGAGATCGAAGAGGACCTGAAGCGCGCCGAACTGGTGCAGGAGGCGCGTACGCGTCTCGGTACCGCCGCCGTCGACGCCAACGTCTCCAACGTCCACGAGCCCCGCACCTACGGCAAGGACTCCCCGAACTCCTACGTCGCCGACTTCTGCCGCGCCACCCAGCCCGGCATCTTCGGTGGGGACGTTCAGGGTGCCGTTGACCGCCTGAACCGGTACGCCGCCGAGGTCGCTGGCGAGATGCGCGACTCGAACAGTGCCGAAGGCAAGCGGGCCGCCCGTTCGCTCCGGGTGCAGAACCGGGACCACGATGCCGGCCGCGAGGCTGTCGATCGTGCCAGGAACTACACCTACGAGGCCCGTGCAGGAATGAGCACGGGTTCCACCTCCGGTG
>DASRZB010000182.1:0-2623 GCA_035653855.1 Acidothermaceae bacterium
GACTCGTGGGGACACCTGCACATTCACCTCAAGGAAGGCCTGCAGCACCTCAACGGGGATCAGGCCGTGGCGTACATGCGCTTTCGTCACGACTGGTGCAGCGATCCGTGCCGCATCATGCGCCAGCAGCAAGTGCTCCACGCGATGATCGAGAAGCTCAAGGGCGACCGTATGAACACGCTCATCCATCTACCCGACCTGCTGCGCGTCTTCCGAAAAGACGTCCAGACCGACTTCACCGACTCCGAGTTGTTGTCGCTCGCATCGTATTACCAAGGAGTCCCCCAAAGTGCGATCGCGACGAACCAAGTCCCCTATACCGGCGATATTTATTTGCCCGGCTACGGCGACTCGTTGGTTCCCGACGTGCAGGCGCGCGACCGGCTCGTCCAGTCGATGCTTCTCGCGCCGCCGGTGCCCGAGCCGTCGCCGGACGCGATGGCGCTTGCCGCGATCGCGCCCGCAACGCTGCGCGTCGACGTCGAGAACGGCAGCAGCGTCCCTGGCGCCGCGCGCCGCGTCGCCGATCTCTTGCGCAAGGCCGGATTCCAAATCGGCGAGGTCGGCAATGCGCAGCGCTCGGACTACGCGACGACCGAAATTCGCGAACATTCTACCGTGACGTTTGCGGGGGCCAGGGTACGGGCAGCTTTGCCGGCGGTTCGTAGCGTCGTGGTTCCCGAGCCGTCGCCGAGCGTCAGCGCCGACCCCACCGCCGTCACCAGCGACGTGACGGTCATCGTAGGAGGCGATCTCGCGAAGATGCCCACATTGGCGATACAAAGTGCGCAACCGGGCTCGCACTAAGGGCGCATTCTCGATGATAGAAATCGTCGCTGCTATCGTCCTGGTCTCGGGCTTGTTCTTCGGGGGCTGGCACGAGCTCGTGCACCACAGTAACATCAAGCCTGCCTTCGTGACGCCCTCGATGAACGTCCATCTCGAGTTTTCCGGCGACTTGGTTCCCAGGCTCTATCGCGCGACGCACGACTCGATCCCGGTGAATCGGTCGGCTCGTCCGAAGCTGATTGCGCTGACCTTTGACGACGGGCCGTATCCGATCTTCACGCCGATGCTTCTCGACGTGCTGACCCAGCTTCACGTGCCGGCGACGTTCTTTTTGATCGGCCGCGACGCACAAGAGTGGCCGGAGTTGGCGCATCGCATCGAGGCTCGCGGTAACGAAGTCGCCGATCATACCTACTCCCATCCCAATTTGGACCAGGAATCGGCCGGCGAGGTTCGTCACGAGGTCATCGAGGGACGTAACGTACTCTGGAGCCTCACCCACGACTCCGCAGTTCGCACCATGATGCGGCCACCGCATGGCCGCTACACCGAAAGGACCCTGCAGGTCGTCCAGTCGCTGGGGTACGACGTCGTGCTCTGGACCGACGACGGCGGCGACTGGCGCACGGTGACCGTCGCCCAGCTCCAACGCCATCTGCTCGATCACGCCACGGCTCCCGAGATCGTCTTGTTGCACAGCGGCAAGCTGGCGACGATCGAAGCTTTACCCGGGATCGTCGCCAGCTTCGAAAAAGCCGGCTATCGGTTCGTCACGGTCGGAGAACTCCTGGCGCACGTGACGCCAAACGACCTCAACCACCCACTGCGCCGCCCGGTATAGCTCTGGGGATGCCTCGACAGATCATCGATACCGAATCGAGCCGTCCAGCCTACGTTCGCCGCCGGGTCACGACCTTTGTCGCGACAGCGCTCGTCGTGCTCGCCATCGCAATCGCGGGATGGCTGTACCTGCGAAATCATCATCAAACCCCAATGGTCTTGCCGCGCCCCAGCCCAGGAAACTCGGCCCGGTAAGGGAACCCTCCGGTGCTTCGCACCTGCGCGCCCCCTGCGGCACAGCCGCCTGGGTCCTCCTGGAGAAAGAATCTTGCTGTCTAGGTTTGCCATTGCGTTCATTGCGCTCAGTTCGGCCGTTGCCATCGCCGCCTGCAGCTCCTACAGTTCGTCTACCGTCGGCGGCAACGGAACCGGTCCGAACTTCCCGTCGCAGACCCTCTACGCCACCAACAGCAACCAGAACGCGATCAGCATCTACACCAGCGGGCAGAAGAGCGGCTCCGGGCCGAGCTATCAGATCGGCGGCTCGAACACGCAACTCGACGGTCCGCAGTACGTGGCTTTCGACAGCAGCCGCAATCTCTGGGTAACGAACTACAGCAGCTCCACGAACAGCGCCAAGCTGGTAGAGCTCGCGGCGCTCGCCACCGGCAACGTGGTCCCGCTGGGCACGACCCCAGTCGCCGGACATCTGCGCGGCATCGCGATCACGCCCAAGGCGACCGCCACGGCCAGTCCTGCGGCGATGCGCGGACCTCGCGCGGCCAGCCCGTCGCCGAGCGCCAGCCCCACGCAGGCGCCCGAGCTCATGATCATCTCCGACGTCATCCCAACGGCGGTGTACCCCAGCCAACTGCTGCTCTTCATCGAGGGAACGACGCAGCCATATCAATCGATCGCCGGTCCCAATCCCAATCTCAACGTGCCCGGCGGCGTTGCACTCGACTCGCACGACAACATTTACGTGACCAACGTGCAAGGGCACTCGGTGGACAAGTTCGTTTTGCCGACGCCTTCGCCGACGCCCAAACCGACG
>DASRZB010000183.1:0-2781 GCA_035653855.1 Acidothermaceae bacterium
CGCGCGTCAGGAAACAGCAACAGCGCAAGCACCATGCAGACAATCGCTGGCGCCCACCACGGCTGCACCAACACGGCGAGCGGCCCGAAGAACAAGTGGCCATTGTGGATGCGGTAGTCGAGCACGGTGTACGACGACGCCGACTAGCGCGAAGGGCAAGCCGACGACGATCGACGACAGGTCGCCGCTTGTGGATACATGTCTGGTCGCGCGGTCCAGCGGAATCGCCAGCGCCATCAGCCCGAGAACGACTACAAACAGTGCCGTCGCCATCGCGGGCGTTGCGAGCCGGACTGTGCCCTTCATCGGCCCCTCATAGACCGACAGGCTAGACGCCGATCGTTCCGAGAACGCTACGAACTGCGCCCTTAGCCGGGCTGCTTGGCTGGGTCGGAGGAGTGCCCGGGGAACAGCTTGCGCGACGGATCGATGACGACGGCCGCGTTGTTCACGGCGGTGGCTGCCTCGCCGAGACCGACCGAGATCAGCCGCACCTTGCCTGGGTACTCGGTGATGTCGCCCGCCGCGAAGATGCGTGGCACGTTGGTTGCCATCGTCGTGTCGACAACGATGTGCCGCTGTTGCAGGTTCATCCCCCAATTCATCAGCGGGCCGAGTTCGGCAATGAACCCGAGAGCCGCCACGACTTCGTCGACCTCCAGCCGTTCGACGTCCCCGCTGTCGTGGTTGGTGATCTCGACGACCTCGACCCGACCATCGCCCTGCATGGCGCTCACCTGGAATGGGGTGCGGATCACTACCGACGAGGCACGCATCTTCTCTACCGACGCCTCGTGCGCACGGAACTCGGGTCGCCGGTGAACGACGGTGACAGAGGCGCACACCTCCTCGAGCATCAGCGCGTAATCGACCGCGCTGTCACCGCCGCCGACGACGAGCACTCTCTTGTCACGCAACGCGCTTGGGTCAGGGACGAAGTACCGGACGCCGACGCCCTCATACTCCTGCCCAGCGGGCAACGGCCGCGGCGTGAAGATGCCGATGCCAGCGGTCACGAGGATCGCCCTGGCGTGAATCGTGTGCCCGGTGTCGGTGGTGACAAGCAGCGTTCCATCGTCGAGGGTCGTGAGCTGGTCAGCACCATGACCGAGCAGGAAGGTCGGGTCATAGGTCTGCGCCTGCCGGAAGAGGTCCGCCGCAAGCTCTCGACCAAGGATCGCCGGGATGCCGCCGACGTCGTAGATCATCTTCTCCGGATAGAGCGCCGCCAGCTGCCCGCCAGGCTCCGTCAGCGAATCGACGACGACAACCGACAGGGCGCGGAAACCGGCGTAGTACGCGGCATAGAGGCCGGCCGGGCCCGCGCCAACGATGAGCAGGTCGACGTCGTACTCCTGCACAGACCCCACGCTCACGAATTCCTCCCAGACTGTTGCACTGCACGGTAGTACGCCGTGGCGCCGAAGGAATGGGCGCCATCCCGTAGGCGAACGGCACCACCACGGTGGCGACCACCTCGTAGACTCAAGGGATGGCTCGCCGACCGTTACTTGCGCGCCGCGGTCTGGCCGTCGTAGTTGTCATCGGCGCGGCGCTCGCGACCGTTGCCCTCGGCGTCCGATATGGGCACACCCGCACGCCGGGTCGAGTCGATCGCCACCTCGACGCCGCGATCCAGCGCCGGCTGGCCGGGCACCCGCACCTGGTGGTGCGCGTGGTCGATCTCGCCGACCCAGGCAGCATCATCGTGATCTGCGCCTTGCTGTGCGCGTTGTTCCTACTCCTGAACCGCACGAGGCTCGCCGTGCTCGCGATCGTCGGACCAGGGCTGGCAGGTGGCCTTGTCGATTTCGTGTTGAAGCCGCTGTTCGACCGGCACCTCGAGACGATGCTGTCGTTCCCGAGCGGGCACACAGCTGCCACCGCGTCCCTCGCCCTCGTCGTCCTCTGCGCGATGATCGGACCAGGCCGATTGCAATGGCCGTTCCTTATCCGGTGGCTGATCGCGGTCGCAGCGACGGCAGCTGTCCCGATCATGGCCATCGCGCTGGTGGGGGGCGGATACCACTACGCCACCGACACCATCGGTGGGCTGCTCGTCGCGATCGCTTGTGTGCTGTCCGTCGCCTTGGTGATCGATACGATCGCGGGCCAGCCGGGTGGCTACCGGCCAGCGCACAAGAAGGCGATGCCGAGTGACGCTACACAGACGGACGACGCGATACGACCGAGAGTGAGAGCGTGACGAATCTCGCCGCGAGCGAGCGTGCACGCCTCAGTGACCTGCTCGACCGGGTCGGCCCAGATGCGCCAACGCTGTGCGAGGGCTGGAACACCCGCGACCTGACCGCGCATCTCGTGCTACGTGAAAGCAGGCCGGACGCTGTGCTGGGTGTCGTGATCCGCCCGCTCTCGGGCTGGACGGCGAGGGTGCAGAAGAAGCTCGCACGCAACGACTTCACCGACCTGGTGAGCCGACTGCGCAATGGGCCGCCCCGCTGGTCGCTGTTTCGCCCGCGCGCTGTGGACGAACTCCTCAGCAACGTCGAGTTCTTCGTCCACCACGAAGATGTGCGCCGCGCTGCGCCGCACTGGGAGCCGCGCGTCCTGACCGATGCGACGAACGCATTCTTGTGGGAACGATCGACCCGCATGGCCAAACACGTGTTGCGGTCGGCGCCCGGCGGCGTCGAACTGATCCGGTCCGACACTGGTCAACATCGCGCTGTTCGCGCGGCTGTGCCGGGTCAGTCGACGCTAACGCTCACCGGCGCGCCACAGGAACTAATCCTGTATATGTACGGGCGGCGCGACCACGCG
>DASRZB010000184.1:0-5302 GCA_035653855.1 Acidothermaceae bacterium
CCGTCGAACGTGCTGAAGACTTTCTGCGAGCTCGCGACGCCTCGCCTCGCGCGCGCCGTTCGTCGAAGTCACGCCGCCCGCCAGATCAAGGCACCCATCCGACCAGTGACGTGGTCACGGCGGGAGGAGAAAGTCGTCGGATCCTCACGCGTGCATCCTCCGACGAGTCGCACGACCCGCACGCCAGCACCCTGCAACTGGTCAATGACACCCGCGCGGACATCGAGGCCGGCCCGGCCGCTTCGCGCCCGCGAGAACGCGGCGGGCACGACGGCCACTACACCTGCTGCCATCTCCGCAGGCACCTCATAGCAACTGCCGCACACGGTGGGCCCGACGGCCGCGCAAAGCTGCTGTGCGCCGTTCGTGCGCAGCGCCGTCACCATTGCGTCGACCGCGCCGGCCATCAGGCCGGGTCGGCCGCAGTGCAGGCTGCCCACCACTCCCGCGATGGGGTCCGCGAGCACGACAAGTGCGCAGTCCGCCGACAAAGCGCCGAGGGCGATATCGGTCGCCGCGGTCACCAGCCCGTCTGCCTCGTACCCGGTCTGCTGTTCGGGCGCGTCGTCAACCAGAACTCCTTCGACGACTCGAACCAGGGCACCGTGCTGCGCCTGCAGCCAGGCAGCGCGCGAGACGCCGAGCCGCTGGAGAACATCGCGCCGATTGCGTCGAACGACGACGGGGTCATCCCCAACGTTAAAGCTCAGGTTGAGGCTGTCGTACGGCGGTGTACTAAACCCGCCGAGTCGGCTGGTGAAGGCAAACCGCACATCAGCACCGAGACTCCCAAGCCAGAGCACCTACTTCAAGAAGTCGGGGACGTCGAGTTCTTCTTCGACCTCGTCCTCGAACACGATGGTGCGACGTGGCGCAGCGGGATCGCGCCGCGGACCTTCGCCGGCCTCGGGCAAGGACACTCGCTCGGGCTCGCGCGGCTCGATCCGGGTGGCCGCCGGTGGAGCGGTCGTGACGTTGATCGCGTCGTCAATGGCGTCCGTTGGACGCGGTGTCTCGACTACCCGACGCGTGGGCTGGCGAGCTGGCCGGGGCGAACCCCCATCGAATCCGGCAGCGATAACCGTGACGCGAACCTCGTCGCCGAGCGCATCGTCGATCACCGCACCGAAGATGATGTTGGCATCGGGGTGGGCAGCCTCTGCGACAAGTTGAGCTGCCTCGTTGATCTCGAACAGACCCAGGTCGGAGCCGCCGGCGACCGACAACAACACGCCGTGCGCGCCCTCGATCGACGCTTCGAGCAACGGGCTCGAGATTGCCATCTCCGCAGCCGCCACCGCGCGGTCTTCGCCGCGCGCCGAGCCGATGCCCATCAACGCCGAGCCCGCGCCGGACATCACCGATTTCACATCAGCGAAGTCGAGGTTGATCAGGCCCGGAGTGGTGATCAGGTCAGTGATGCCTGAGACGCCTTGCAGCAGCACCTGGTCAGCCGACTTGAATGCGTCGAGCACGCTGATCTTGCGGTCACTGATGGACAGCAATCGGTCGTTCGGAATGACGATGAGCGTGTCGACCTCGTCGCGGAGTTCTTCGATGCCGACATCGGCTTGCTCGCCGCGACGACGTCCTTCGAATCCGAACGGACGCGTGACGACACCAATGGTGAGTGCGCCGAGTGCGCGCGAAAGCCGTGCGACCACAGGTGCGCCACCGGTCCCCGTGCCGCCGCCTTCACCGGCGGTCACGAACACCATGTCGGCGCCCTTGAGCACTTCTTCGATTTCCTCGGTGTGGTCCTCGGCGGCCTGCCTGCCGACGTCGGGATCAGCGCCAGCTCCCAAGCCGCGGGTGAGCTCGCGCCCGATGTCGAGCTTCACATCGGCGTCGCTCATCAGCAGTGCCTGCGCGTCGGTGTTGATGGCGATGAACTCGACACCCTTCAGACCGACTTCGATCATCCGGTTGACGGCGTTGACGCCTCCGCCGCCGATCCCGACGACCTTGATGACCGCGAGGTAATTCTGCGGTGCTGCCACGGACTTTCGCCTTGCCTTCCCTCGTCGGTCAATCGTCTGTCACGCGGGACTTCCAGTCACACGAACTTCCAGTCACACGAACTTCCGGCCACACGAAACAGCTAACCCGGTGCGCCCGAGTACAAGCTGCGCGAGCGGTGATGCGGGGAAGCCACCACCGACGGCGAGATCGCAGACCGGACACCCCACGACCCTCATCCTCAAGTAGACCGTTATAGTTATGTCAACCTGAGAACGTCACGAAGATTAGAGCCCCGAACGCCAAAGGGTCAACGCGGGTGACGGCGTGTCGTACTGCGATATGTACCTACGGCAAGACCGCTGGCGGCTGCGCACGTTGCCGCAACGCCTCGAGTACCTCAGGCCCGAGCATCGCGACATCTCCCCCGGCGCCCATCGTCAGGACCAGATCGCCAGGTTGCGCGCGTTCGGCAAGTTGCGCTGGCACCGCGGACCATGACGGTTCGAAGACGACGTGTTCGGGCGGCAATGTCACCGCCGCCGCGAGTGCGGTTCCGGTGCCACCGGGCAGCATCGTCTCGCCCGGCGCGTAAACCTCCATCACCACAACGTCATCGGCCAACCCGAGAGCCTGGCCGAACTCGGCGCAGAAATCCGCGGTGCGGTAGTAGTGGTGGGCCTGAAAGGCAACGACCAACCGCCCGCTACCGACAACCTCGCGTGCTGCCAGCAGAATTGCTGCGATCTCGGTGGGGTGGTGAGCGTAGTCGTCGTAGACGCGTACTCCGTTCACAACGCCTTTCGGCTCGAACCGACGCCGCGCACCGGTGAACACGGTGAGGCCCGCGGCGAACTCGGCGAACGGGAGATCGAGGCCGAGGCCAACCGTCGTCGCCGCGGCCGCGTTGAGTGCGTTGTGCCGACCCGGCACCCGCAACGTGACCTCACCCAATCGGCGTCCGCCCGCGACGATCTGGAACGACGAACCCGTACCCGCCAACTCAAGCTTGGCGATTCGCACGTCAGCGTCAGCGGCTTCGCCGTAGGTCCGGACGTCGATCGCTTCCCGTCGTGCAAAACGTGCGAGTTGCATCGCGCCGGGATCGTCCGCGCAGACGGCCAAAAAGCCGTCCGGTGCAATCCGTTCGGCAAAGCGCTCGAATGCCTGATGGATCTCCGCGAGACCGGCGTAGTGATTGAGATGGTCGGCCTCGATGTTGGTCACGATCGCGGCAAACGGCGACAGTAGAAGGAAGCTCTCGTCGCTCTCGTCCGCCTCAGCGACGAACAATCCACCCACGCCGTCGTGCGCATTAGAGCCCGGCTCGTTCAGATCGGCACCGATGGCGAAGGACGGATCCTCGCCACAGTGCTGCAGCGCTCGAGCGAGCATCGAGGTCGTCGTGGTCTTCCCGTGCGTACCGGCGACCGCGATTCCGCGCCGACCGGCCATCACAGAGGCCAGGGCCGCAGCACGGGGCAGTATTCGCAAACCGCGGGTGCGCGCTTCGATGAGCTCGGGATTGGATTCCTGAATCGCCGTGGACACGACGACAGTGTCGGCAGCGCCGAGGTTTGCGGCGTCGTGGCCGACGAATACCTTGGCTCCCAGCACCCGCAGTGCCGCTAGTACCCGAGCCTCCTTGGCATCACTGCCAGTCACGGTCGCGCCGCGGGTGAGCATGATGCGGGCGATGCCAGACATGCCACCGCCCCCGATGCCGATGAAATGCACGACACCGAGCTCACCGACCGGCAATGCCTGCGACCGGGGAGTCGCGTTCATCTGCCGCGGCCGCCGCGCGGCCGACCCGCTCGCTGCGCAAGGCTGCCCGACGCTTCGACGATCATGTCGACCATTTTCTCGTCTGCGTCGCGACGGCCCAAATCGGCGGCCCGCACCGACATGGTCTGCAGCCTGCGCGGGTTCGTCAGCAACGGGATGAGCTGGTCACGGATCCAGGCTGGCCGCAGTTCGGCGTCCGACACTAAGAGTCCGCCGCCCGAATCGACGATGGGCTGGGCGTTGAAGCGCTGCTCACCGTTGCCATGGGGCAGTGGCACGTAGACTCCGGGCAAGCCGACCGCGGTCAGTTCGGCGCAGGTCATCGCGCCGGCCCGGCACAGCATGAGATCGGCGGCGGCGTAGGCGAACTCCATGTGGTCGACGTAGGCGACCAGCACGTAGGGCGGCTGGCCGGGAATGCGTTCTGGCTTCGCGGCGTCGACGTCGCCGAGCTGTGTCGGACCCGCGATGTGCAGCACCTGGATACCGGCTGCCAGCAGTTCTGGGACAGCGCCTACCACGGCTCGGTTGAGCGAACGCGCTCCTTGCGATCCCCCCGAAACCAGCAACGTCGGAGCGCCGTCAAGCAGACCGAGCTCAGCGCGCGCGCGACCGCGAAGCTCGGCGCGGTCAAGTGTGCTAATCGCTCGCCGAAGCGGGACGCCGATCACCCGCGCGTGCGGCAACTTCGGGTCGGATGTGCTCGCTGCGACGTACGGCGTAAAGCGAGCGCCCCAACGGTTTGCCAGGCCGGGCTTCGCGTTCGCCTCATGCACCACGAACGGCAACTTTGCGCTCCTGGCGGCGAGGTACGCGGGTAGCGCGACGTACCCACCAAAGCCGACGACAACGTCGGCGCCGACGTTGTCGAAGATGGCGGTTGCCTCACGCACGGCTGTCCGCATGCGGGTCGGGACCGTCAGGAACGACGGCGTGAGCGAGCGCGGTAACGGCACCGGCGGTATGAGTGCGAGGTCATAGCCCCGTGCCGGCACCAACCGGGTCTCGAGTCCGCGCGCTGTACCGAGCATCGTGATACCGACCTGGGGATCGCGACGTCGCAACGCATCAGCAACGGCAAGTGCGGGCTCGACATGGCCGGCGGTACCCCCGCCGGCGAGCACCACGTGCACCCGAGGTCACCGACCGCTGCGGGACAGATGCAACACGACGGCTGTCTTGTGCAGACCTCGCCGAAACACATTAGGGCCGCGCGCGGCGATAGCGGCTGCAGCACTCGGCTCTCGACGCGCGAGCGACATCAACATGCCTAACGCGAACATCGTGGGTATCAGCGACGAACCGCCGGCCGATATCAGTGGCAACGGGATACCCGTGATCGGCAGCAATCCGATTACCGCACCGACGTTGACGAGAGCTTGCACGAGCAGCCACGCGACGATGGCGGACGCCGCCAACCGGGAGAACATGTCTCGGCTGCGTTGCGCGACCCGGATGCCCGAATAAGCCAGCACTGCAAATAAAATCAGGACGGCGATCGTACCGACTAGCCCCAACTCTTCACCGATGATGGCGAAGATGAAGTCGGTGTGCG
>DASRZB010000185.1:0-7767 GCA_035653855.1 Acidothermaceae bacterium
CTCGTGGCCGAAGCGTCACAAGACAGCCAAGAGCAGGCACGAGCGGGTCACCCACCGATGGCCGACGTGCTGCGCAAACTGCGCGGCGAGATCACCCGCATGGTCGGGGAACTCCGATTGTCGATCTTCGACCTGCGCAGCGAGGTGCAGGCGCAAGTTGCCCTCGGCACCGCGCTCTCGGACTATGTGCGGGCCGTCAGCGCCGGGACCACGTTCTACGTGCACCTGGTCTTGGAGGAGTCACCCGACCGGCTTCCGATCGCGGCCGAGACCGAGTTGCTGCGCATCGCCCAGGAAGCCATCACGAATGCCCGCAAGCACGCTGCGGCCGAGCATTTGTGGGTGACCCTGCGCGTCGACCCGCCGACCGCCCATCTGCGGATCGAAGACGACGGCCGAGGCATGGGCACCGGGCGCCATGACAGCTTCGGTCTTGAGGTCATGCGTGAGCGCGCCGCCCGCCTCGGAGCAGACCTGACCATCGGCTCCCGCGAACCTCACGGCACATTCGTCGACGTCCGAGTAGGCGAGTTTTCTGCCCACGAGACGGGGAACGGGGTTAGTTCGCCGGAAAACGACAGAATCGATGACCTGGACGACGTACCAGTGCGGCCGGATTCGCGCTCGGCACGATAACGTCGGCGGCAAGCGAGAAGAAAGGAACCGCGATGGTCGCGACCGTGCTGCTTGTCGACGACCATGAGCTGATCCGCCAGGGTTTGCGTCGGGCATTCGAACGGGCTGAGGACTTTTCGGTCGTTGCCGAGGCCGGATCGGTGGCCGAAGCGGTGGCGTTGGCCAAGCAGCACCAGCCCGACGTGGTGGTGGTCGACGTGCGGCTGCCAGACGGAAACGGGCTCGACCTCGCCCGCACTCTGCGCGACCAGAACGACGAGATCGGCATCGTGGTGCTCACGATGTACGCCGGCGACGAGCAGCTGTTCGGTGCCCTGGAGGCTGGCGCCTCGGCGTTTGTTGCGAAGGATGCCCCGGCTGAAGACGTCGTGTCCGCCGCCCGGCACGCCGTCGTGTCCCCGAGGTCGTTCTCGGCCAGCGACCTGGCCGAAGCGATGCGCCGCCGGCTCACGCCGTCCGGACCACAGTTGAGTCCGCGCGAGCGCGAGGTTCTGCAGCTCCTGGCCGATGGCCTCGGTGTCGCCGCGATCGCCCGCCAGCTCTACATCAGCGAGTCGACGACGAAGACGCACATCTCGAAGCTGTACGAGAAGCTCGGCGCGGCCAACCGTGCTCAAGCGCTGATGTCCGCCATGAGACTGCGGCTCATCAAGTCTCCGGAGCAGTAACGCGAAGCATCGGCGTAGTGAGCGGCGCACAATAGTCCGGAACGCCCCACTCTGCTATCCCCCTTCGGTACATGGTTTTCGGCCAGGTGTCCGATAGCGATCGGCAGTTGCGAGGCGCAGGCTCAAGATGCTGGGTGGGCTCCGCCTGGCAGTTGACTCTGGCAGACCTGGGGTCAGCACCGATTCGCCTCGAAGGGTTCGTCCATGATCGCCTACATGGTGGCAGTCCGCCGCCACGTGAAGGACGACAAAGGCGCGTCCGCCGTCGAATACGGCCTGCTCATCGCAGCCATTGCGGCCGTCATCGTGGTCATCGTTTTTGCCCTGGGTAACGTGGTCAAGTCCAAGTTCCATCAGACCTGCACCCTGGTCAACAACGGAGGTACGGCGACCACCTGCGGGTAGGGGCTCGTGCAGACAGCACCCGATGTTGAGTTCGACCACGCACCGGCTCGGCCGGTCTGGTTCGACGCCTTCCTCGTAGGATTCATTGCATTCGCGGTGTTCGCAGCAACGGCGCGCTACCACGACCCGCAGAACAACGACGCTCACGCCACCGCCGTCGCTGCCTGGCAGCTGGCGCACCATGGCAACGCGACTCTCACCGCTTTCCACGGGCAACTCCCGTGGCTATTCCGAGTTCATGGCCGCGACGTAACGAACCGCCTGCCTGGCACGATTTTTTGGGCGACTCCGTTCTACGCACTCATGGGGTCAGGTAGCTCCGCCCCCATCTATCCGAGCGCCATAGCGGCAGTGTCAGCTTCGGCGTGCGCCGCCGCGTTCGCATTTTCGTTGTGTTGTCGGCTGGTGAGCCGCCGGATCGCCGTGGTCGCAGCCGGGCTCTTTGCGTTTGCCACCGGAACCTGGACCGTTTCCGCTGACGAACTGTGGACCCACGGCCCGGCCCAAGCAGCAGTCCTGCTCACGCTCATATTGGCGATCCGAAATCAGTGGCTGCTCGCTGGGCTTCCTGCGGGATTCGCGATCTTGGTCAGGCCGCATCTCGGCGTCGTCGCTCTGGTTCTCGCGGCGGCTGCGGTCACGCGTACCAAGCAAGCACGGCCACTGCTTATCGGCGTCGGCGCGGCCGCAGGGGGCGCGATCCTGCTTGCGTATAACCACGCACTCTGGGGTGGAATCTCGATCTTCGGCGGATACAACCAGCCCGTGATGGCATCCGGTCACAAGCTCACCGCGCTGATTGTCGGATTCGCGGGAGACCTCGTTTCGCCCGAGCGGGGCGTTCTGGTCATGACGCCAGCGCTCCTACTCTTGCTGCCAGGCACGCGAGCAGCGTGGCGAGTCGCGCCTGACTGGGTGCGCTGGGCGACCGTCGCTGGATTCGCGTACCTGGTCCTGCAGCTCTGGGGAATCCGATTTGGCGGCGGCGACGGCTTCTACTCCTACCGCACCACCCTTGAGACGTTGACCCTTTGCGTGCCGCTGATGACATTGATGTGGCGCGAGTGGACGTCAAAGACGCGGATTCGTCGCGCGAGTTTCGCCGCGCTCGCGACGACGAGCGTGGCGCTGCACGCCTTCGGCGCGGTCATCCACTGGATACCTGGGGGGGTGTCCAACAGGCCGTGGCATATCTATCTCCCGGTCGATCTCGCTCACCACATCGGCGCCGCCCAAACGAGCGGCTGGATCGCGGCCACCGTGGTCGCCGTCGTCGCGGTAACTGTCATGACGTGGCGGCACCACGAGCGGATCGCAACCAACCCCGACCCGCAGTTACAGGTCACGGCGGTTTAGACCGCGCGCTCCCCCAGCAGGCCCGCGAGTCGCGCTGCCGAGGCGTCCCAGGTCCAGTCCCGCTCGACCCACGCTCGCCCGGCCGCACCCATCGCGGCGGCAGCATCCGGATCACGCAGCAGCGCGACGATCGATCCCGCCACCGCGGCGACATCTCGGCCATCGACGAGATGCCCGGTCTCGCCGAGGATCACCGCATCGGGCGCGCCACCGGAGCGCCCGGCCACCACCGGCAGACCCGTCGCCGAGGCCTCGAGATAGACGATGCCCAGCCCCTCGACGTCCAGGCCTCTGCGTCTGGTCCGGCAGGGCATCGCGAAAACCTGGCCCGCGTCGTAGTAGGCGGGCAGGTCAGCCCACGCGACCGGTCCGCTGAAACGGACGGCGGCCCGCAGTCCTTCGCGATCGGTGATCGCCTCGAGCCGCTTGCGGTCGGGACCGTCACCGACGATCAGCAGCACCGCAGCTGGTACCGATCGCAGCACTGCGGGCAGCGCACGTAGCAAGACGTCCTGACCCTTGCGCGCAACGAGGCGCGATACACACACGATGACCTGGCGATCCGCGAGTCCGAGGTCGTGGCGCACAACGTCGCCGCCCGCGCCAGGCTTGAAGAACGACGTGTCCACGCCCGGCGCCAACCGAACAAGTCGTCCCTGCGCGGACGTCGAGAGGGCACGCTCGAGGCGGCCGCGGGTGTATTCACCGAGGTAGGTCACGATGTCCACCCCGTCGCCGATGCGACGCAAGGTCTGTCGGGCGAGTGGAAGTTGCGCCCAACCGGCTTCGTGGCCGTGGGTCGTCGCCACGATCCGGCCAGCGCCGGCCCGTCGAAGCGCCGGCGCGAGCAAACCCAAGGGAGCGGCCGCCCCGAACCAGACAGCGTCGCAGTGGTGGGCCTTCAGCAACGCTGCGGCTCGCCTTGAGACGGCGCGCGTAGGAAGCATGAGGGACGACGGGTGCCTGACGACCTCGAACCCCTGCGCGGCGTCGAAGGCGGCCGCGCCCTCCCAGGCCGGCGCGTACACAACGACGTCGTCGAGTCGAACCACCAGCTCGTGGACGAAGGACTGGATCCCGCCAGCCCGCGGGGGGAAGTCGTTCGTCACGACGAGCGTGCGCGTCACGCCGTCATCGTAGGGCGGCCGATCATGGCGCAGGTCGACGGAAGGCCGTTACGGGCGCGACGCACCCGCGTAGTCGTGGCGGGCGCTGAGGTTCGAGATCCGGATCTTGGCGCCGGTATAGGGCGCCTCGATGAACTTGCCACCACCGATGTAGATGCCGACGTGATGGATCGGGCGGCCGAAGTACACCAGGTCGCCGGGTTGAAGGGCGCTCTTCGCTACATGCTTCGTCGAGTAATACTGCGCGGCCGCGTTATGGCTGAGCGCCACACCAGCAGCTGCCCAGGCCTTCATCGTGAGTCCCGAGCAGTCGAACGTCCGCGCGCCTGCCGCGCCGTACCGGTAGGCCTTGCCGAGCTGGGCATAGGCGTACCGCAGCACCGCAGCGGCCTTGCTACTCGCAACCGCGGGGACGGCGGGAGCCGCGGCCGTTGCCACGGGCGCCGCCACCTTCGCGACGGGGGCGGCGACGTTGGCCACGGGGGCCACAGCCTTCGCCTTCGCCGCCGGCAACGCCGTTCTCGTCTGGCTTCGGCTCACCTGTGTTGCCGCGGCGACCCGAGCAGCCGCCTGAGCCGCAGCCTGCGCCTGCGTCGCGGCGAGTGCTGCCTGCTGCTTGCCGATCAGGGCGTTGATGGCCTTCTGCTCGGCCTGCAGCGACGCTTGGAGCTTCTGCACACTCGCGAGCTCCTGGTTAGCCGACGCCTGCGCCTGCACGAGTGTGTTACGCGCGTTTGTGGCCTGCGCGAGTTCACGGTCGCGGTTATCCGCCACGCGCTGCAAGTAGTCGGCGCCGCGCAGGGCAGCTTGCGGGTCCTGGGAGAGCAGCACGCTGGCGGCACCACCGAGTGCGCCCGACTCATAGGCATCGCGAGCGATCGCGTCTACCTGTACTTGGGTGGAGTCGACGGTCGTCTGCGCTGCCGTGATCGCGGCCCGGTCCGTGGCGAGCTGGATCTGCGCGGCCGACAACGCGTCCTGCGAGGCGTCGTACTGCTCGACGACGATCTCGGCCTTGTCGGCAAGCGCCTGCACCTGGGCCTGGCCGGCTGCGGTATCGACGCTCGTGGCCTGATCAGCCTGCGCGGAAGCCGTAGGCAGCAGGGTCAGGGCCAGCGTCGCGGTGAATCCCGCAAGCAGGGCAGCCCGGCGAGGGCTGATGCGCCTGCTACGCCGTGCAATGTCCGCGGCCAACACGATCTGAGGGGACGCCACGTGGGCGATCTCCTTCTTCCTCGGCGCCGACCAAGTTAGCTGACGGGTTCGGGCTGGAAGCGGCCCTACGAGGCGACGGACGGTTCCATGGACTGGTCCATGAAGCAGTTCGTCGTGCTCGATTCACCCCAACGGAGATTGGGTCCCCGGCTTCGCTGGTGCGGACCAAGCGGGCCGCATCGAACGAATTAGGCGCAGGCACCGCCGCCGTACAGTTCACGGCTGGGAAACGGTTGCCCGCGGGCAGGTTAGCAGCAGGCTGAGCAGATTGCTCCTGGGGTCAGTGGGGTCACCCGAACGGACTACGGCACCTCAGGATGCTGCAGACCTCGTCTGTCCCACCTGTCCCAGCGGCCTCGCCTGACCCTCTTGCAGCACCGAATTTGCGGCCGTTTCGGCCGTGAGCGCGGCCACCAGCCGAAGCGGTGGCACCAGACCCTGATCGGCGAGGACACTGATCGCCGCCTGCTCAGCAGCGTCGAGTTCGACGCCGGCCGGTGAGACGCCAAGTAGGACGGTGACCACGCAGTCGCCGCAGGCAAGCCCGCGGACAGCGCAGCTGTCGCAATCGATCAGCACGATGACTCCTCCACCTTCGTCGCAAGCGGCTCGGGGTTAGCCGCCCGGCAATCACCAAGACACTAGAAAGGGGCAGTGACACTTTTCCCAGCCGGCGACAACCTGCTTGCCAACTTCTCGCCCGCGCAGGCCCGCGCCGCGTGGCGCCGCCGAACTGTCGGCCGATCGCCCTACCGTCCGGGGTGTGAGCACGCCCCGCGTTTCAGTCCAGAACAGCGTTTCAGTCCAGAACCGCGTTCCGGTCCAGGGCACCTTTGACGAACTCGGCGTCCCACTGCGCGAGGTCACCTTCGTCGTCGTCGACCTCGAGACCACCGGCGGCGCGCCTGCCACTTGTGGCATCACCGAAATCGGCGCCGTCAAGGTGCGTGGCGGTGAGGTGCTCGGTGAGTTGCAGACCCTGGTCAACCCGGGCGAGCCAATCCCCTCGTTCATTGCCGTCCTCACCGGCATCACCAACGGCATGGTCGCAACCGCGCCCCAGATCGACGCCGTCCTGCCTGCGTTCTTGGAGTTCGCGCGCGACTGTGTGCTCGTCGCACACAACGCACCGTTCGACCTCGGATTCCTCAAGGCCGCCTGCACCGGGCTCGGCGTCAATTGGCCTGGTTTCGACTCGATCGACACCGCGCGGCTCGCACGGCGCGTGCTGACCAGCGACGAAGCGCCGAACTGCAAGCTCGCCACGCTGGCCCGCGTGTTACACGCGAGTGTGCAGCCGACCCACCGTGCGCTCGACGACGCACGCGCGACGGTCGACGTCCTCCACGTCTTGTTCGAACGCCTCGGCGGGCTCGGTGTGCACTCGCTCGACGAGTTGCGCACATTCACCGGGCAGGTCACCGCTCAGCAGCGCAGCAAGCGTCATCTTGCTGAGGCGATGCCACACTCCCCCGGCGTCTATGTGTTTCGAGACGAACGAGGGCGCGTTCTCTATGTCGGCAAGGCAAAAGACCTACGCACCAGGGTGCGCACGTACTTCACGTCGTCTGAGATGCGGCAGCGCATCATCGAGATGGTGGCAATCGCCCACGACGTCACCCCGATTGTTTGCAGCACCGACCTTGAGGCGCAGGTACGCGAGCTGCGGCTGATCGCGCAACACAAGCCGCCGTACAACCGTCGCTCGAAATTTCCCGAGCGCTCGGTGTGGGTGAAGCTCACCGTCGAGCCGTTCCCGCGGCTGTCGATCGTCCGTGGAGTGAAGGCCGACAACGGCAGCTACCTGGGTCCGTTCTCGTCAACCCGCTCGGCGGAGCTTGCCGTTGCGGCGGTCCACGAGGCGGTCCCGATTCGGCAGTGCCGCGCGCGGCTACATCCGCGGCGTCCCATATCGGCGTGTGTCCTTGCCGAGATGGGCAGATGCGGAGCGCCGTGCGACGGCAGCGAGAGCATCGACGAATACGCCGCTCACGTCACTGCTGTGCGAGATGCCATCGAGAGCGATGCGCGCGGTGTCGTGAAGACACTGCTGCGCCGCATCGAAACGCTGGCCGCGATGCTGCGTTACGAAGATGCGGCAGCCCAGCGTGATCGGCTCGCCGCGTTCATCCGGGCGGCTGCCCGCGGGCAACGACTTTCGGCGCTCGCCAGCTGTGCCCAGTTGGTGGCCGCCAGACCGACCCCCGAGCACGGCTACGAGGTGGTGGTCGTCAGGCACGGCCGGCTCGTCGCGACCGGCACTATCCCTCCTGGGGCGGCACCGCGACCCTACGTCGACGCTCTGATCGCAACGGCTGAGACGGTCGTGCTCGACAACACGGGTGCCGGGGCTACTGCAG
>DASRZB010000186.1:0-4695 GCA_035653855.1 Acidothermaceae bacterium
GGTGCCATTGCCGCAGTCGGTCGTCGACACGCTTAAAGTGCGGCGCTCCGAGCAGGATGCCGAACGCGCCAGGGCAGGCGCACTGTGGCACGACTCGTACGGCCTCGTGTTCACGACAGCGGTCGGGACGCCGGTTCATCCCCGCAATGACCACCGCAGCTTCCGACTGATCACCGATCGTGCCGGCCTGCGGAGGGTCAGGATCCACGACCTGCGGCATACGACCGCGACCCTCCTTCTCGCGCAAGGCGTGCCTGCCCGCGTGGTGATGGAGATCCTCGGTCACTCACAAATCAGCGTGACCCTCAACACCTACAGCCACGTGGCATCCGACCTCGCGCGGGCGGCCACGGTCAGCATCGAGGAGGCATTGTGGAACAACTACTGACGAGTATGGCTACTTCATTGGCTACTTTCGGCCTTTGGATGGATCGTCCGGGCCGTGTACCGGCAGCCGAAACCACCTCTGACCTGCGACGATGGGGGAGCCGCCTTGGAGATTCGAACTCCAGACCTACGCATTACGAGTGCGTTGCTCTGCCAACTGAGCTAAGGCGGCGAGCCGCCCTCGGCTAATGAAACCGGACCTCGGGACGACCCATAGAGTCTAACGGGTCGACCTGAGGCGACCGAGACGTGTCGAGCTACTGGTCAGCCTTGCAAGTCGTACCTGGGGCGGGGTTCGAAAGCGACACCAGGAACGTCTTCACCACGGCGTCGACGCAGCTCGATTGCAGGAACGCCGTGTGGCCATCGCCGTCGTAGCTGAGCAGCGGGCCCTTCGCCTCCTTCGCCAGGGCCTGCGCCCACCGGTACGGCGTCGCGGGGTCTCGCAAGGTTCCAACCACCATGATCGGCGGCGACCCGGCTGGACTGATCGGCCCGGGCGCAAGCTCGGCAGCAACGGGCCAGTCGGCACACGCGACATTGCCCCAGCCGATGAACTCGCCGAAGGTCGGGCCGTCTTTCGCTCCGGCGATCGCCGCGGCGGCGTATGCCGAGATAGGTCCGAGGCTGGGGCGATCGACACAGTTGATGGCCATGTTCGACTCGATGAGGTTGTCGTAGCTGCCGTTGGATTGCCGCCCGTCGATCTGGTCGGACAACGTCAGCAGCCCAGCCGGGTTGCCTTTCATCGCAGCTGTGAGGGCGGCCGTCAGCGGCTGCCAATCCTGCGTGGTGTACAGCGCTGCGGCGATGCCCTGGACTGCGAGCGACAATGTCAGCGTACGGCCGCTCGATGCGGCAATCGGCGCGGATCGCAACGTGGCCAGCCATGCATCGAGTTGTTGCTCTGCGGTGGCAGCAGACGTGCCGACCGGACACTTCGCCGACGTCACACAACTCGCGATCCACGACTTCAGCGCAACCTCGAAGCCCTGAGCCTGCACGTCATCCAGTTCTACTGCCGACGCCGCCGGATCGACTGCGCCATCCAGGACAAGTGCCCGAACATTCTGTGGGAACAACTGCGCGTAGATCGCACCGAGAAACGTGCCATACGAGAAGCCCATGTAGGTGAGCTTCGGTTCGCCAAGAGCAGCACGCAGTACGTCGAGGTCGCGCGCGGTGTCGACGGTACTTACGTGTGCCAGCAACGCACCGGATTTGGCTTTGCAGCCTGCGGCGAATCCCTTTGCCAGCTGATCCTGCTCGGCAACTGACGATGGCGACTGCGGATCGGCCTCGAACGCGACCCACTGGTCGAGCTGCACCGAACTCAGGCAACGGATCGGCGCGCTTGACCCGACGCCGCGGGGATCAAACGACACGACATCAAACTCGTTGCCGAGTTGACTCCGCACAAAGCCAGCAGCCGAATCGAGGAATTGAATCCCCGACGCACCTGGGCCGCCCGGGTTCACCACGACCTCGCCAAGATTGGGCTTGCGGGTGGTCAACTCGCGCGAGACGGCCAACTGGATCGATCCCGCGGACGGGTGCGCGTAGTCGATCGGAACGGTCAGCGTCGCGCAGTACAAGCCGCCGCACGGCTTCCACGCGAGATGCTGCGTGTAGAACGCCTTCAGGGTTGCCGGGTCGATGTGTGGCACCGCGGTCGGCACCGGCGGGCCCGTGGGCGAAGGTGCTGAAGATGAGGCGATCGGTGCAGTTGGAGGCGAACCAAGAAGGGACGGCGACGATGGCGGCGCGGATGAACTGATCGGCGGTAGCGAGCTTGCGGCCACAGCCGACGACGAGCTCACCGAAGCGCCAAGCGGTGAACTCGCGGAAGCGGGCGGCACCGCGACATGCGGGGAAGCGGACGTGCACGCGCTCAAGCAAAGGACCGCCCCCGTAGCAATCGCGGCCCCCCAGCGGGTAGGCGCGGTCACGAAGGAGGGGTGTCCGGATAGGCCGCGTCGTACTCGATTCGCGATCCGCAGACGCTGGCCTTCGGGCACGCGCAGCGTTTACCCGTCTCTGCGAGCTTCACGATAACGGTCTCGCCGGGCACGTTGTAACCGACCAACGTGCCATCGCCCTCCGGCGACGACACCGCCGTGCCCATCTTCGGCAGGTCGGACTTGAAGTCGGTGTACAGCGGGTGCTCGTACTTCAGGCAACACATCAACCGCCCGCACGCGCCGGAAATCTTCAACGGATTCGGCGGCAGATCTTGTTCCTTCGCCATTCGCACACTGACAGGTTCGAAGTCTTTCAAGAACGTCGAGCAGCAGGTGTCGCGACCGCACGGGCCGATGCCATTTTGTACTCGTGCTTCGTCACGCGCACCAAGTTGACGCAACTCGATGCGCGCATTCAACGTGCGCGCAAGGTCGCGTACCAGCGCACGAAAGTCGACGCGCCCCGGTGCGCTGAAGTAGATGACGAAGCTGTTGTCGGAATCGAGATAGTCGACGCCCACAACCTTCATCTGCAACTCGTGCTGGCGGACGAGCCGCTTCGTGGTGACCCGCGCTTCAGCTTTGCGTGCGCGGTTGCGTTCGTCTCGAGCAAGGTGGTCGGACGTCGCGAAACCGGCACACATCGGAAGGCCGCCGACTTCCTCCGGCACGTAGGTCGGAGCCCAGATGCATTCAGCTACCTCATCGCCCGCCGTCGTCGGGAACAGCACCTTGTCGCCGACCTTCGGCGCGTGCGGTCCGGGATCGAGGTAATAGAGACGGCCGTAACGGGTGAAGCTGACCGCCATCATCATGCTCATGGCGCAACTCTAGACCGGGCTGTGCAGGACATCCCTACGTGTTCGCCGCGAGGATCCCGTCGTTGCCGGGATCCGACTCGGTGTCTCCCGCTGCGGTCATGGTCGACTTCACGTCGTCGCCGCTGCTGGTCAGACCGCCGAGCCACCCACCCCGCCCCAGTGGGCGCGCCCGCCGATTCGTGCGCGGTCATATTCAGGTTGACCTGCTGCGCCGGGTCGTCGTACGGCGCGTACGCGAGCCAATGCGCCGCGACCGTGCTGGTGACGGTGTAGCCACGCCGTCGGGCCCGGGCTGGGCTCCGTTGTCAGATTGGGCTGGTTCGCTTGATTCGTCTGCGGCGGCGTAGTCGGCCAGGACGATCCCGCCGATCAGCAGGTTGCGGCCGTGATGCGCAGGCGGTGGCGGCGGCGGCGCGCGAGGAGGAAAATCTCACTCCACCGTCCTCGGCGCACATAACGGACCGCCTCAGGACCATTCGGCCCGCGCGCAGGCAGCACATACGCTCAGGCAGTACATACGGTGGGTGGTGACCCGAAGGGATCACCATCATGACGCAACCAGACAGCCCGGACACCCCTGCCAGCCAGCTGGCGCCCCCGCACCTGGCGGTGCTCGCCGGCGTCCACTTGGGCGTGCTGATCACGATCAAGCGCGACGGTCGCCCGCAGTCGTCGAACATCAGCTACGCCTACGACGCAACCACCGGGCGAGTGTCAATCTCGACGAGGGCTCGCACAGTCAAGGTCGGAAACCTGCGCCGTGACCCGCGGGCGAACTTGCACGTCATGGCACCCGACGGGTGGAACTGGGTCGCCGCCGAGGCGACCGCCGTGCTGTCGCCCATAGCGCAGGAACGAGACGACGCGACGGTCGAAGAGCTCGTCACGATCTACCGCACAATCGCGGGTGAGCACCCGGACTGGGACGACTTCCGGCGCGCGATGGTCGAAGAACAGCGCCTCGTCGTCCGCCTTGAATTGCAACGCACCTATGGCTCAGCACCACGCTGAGCCACAGGTGCGCCGTCCAGCAGGGAACTACGTACGGTTGGCCAAGGGCCAGGTCGGCACGACGGTCTTGGCGAACGTCGCGTTGGTGACGCCCGCAAACGAGGCGTACCACGCGAGGATCGCGGTGAGGAACCCGAACCACCCTCCGATGTGCGTCCAGTCCGTGGCGGCGTTGCCGGTGGCGAATTTTCCGATGGTGAGGAGAACGAAAGTGATCGTCAGTGCAACGAAGACCGCCAGCACAGCCCCGCTCACACGGAGCGCCGCAATGGTCATGTAGGCGGTGAAGATTGTCCACGACAGCAGGAACAGGCCGAGCGCCTTGTGCAATTCGGCAGCATCGGTCGCCTTGACTAGGGACGCCACGTCATGCTCGACGAGCCACCAGTACGCCAGCCAGAACGCGCCGTAAGACGAGAACGCGGTGGCGGCAAACGTGTTGCCTCTGCGGAACTCCCACATGCCCGCGAGTAGCTGGCCGATGCCGCCGTAGAAAAGCGCGAGCGGCAACACGG
>DASRZB010000187.1:0-2419 GCA_035653855.1 Acidothermaceae bacterium
CGTCGCCGTACTTCGCTTTCACGATCCACATCGACGGTCTTCAGGAACGTCACGACGAATCCGTCGCGAAGGAAGGCGTGTTCGAGGAAGCGGTCGAGGCGATCAAGTTCTTGAAGGAAAAGGGATTCCGGGTCACAACGAACTCGACGTTCTTCAACACCGACACACCGCAGAACATCATCGACGTGATGAATTTCCTGAACGACGAGGTCAAGGTCGACCAGATGATGATCTCGCCCGCGTACGCCTACGAGAAGGCGCCCGACCAAGACCACTTCCTTGGCGTGACCGAGACGCGTGAGCTGTTCTCCAAGGCGTTCGCCGGTGGCAACCGCAAGCGCTGGCGCCTGAACCACTCGCCGCTGTTCCTCGACTTCCTCGAGGGCAAGATCGACTTCGAGTGCACCGCGTGGGGCATCCCGTCGTACTCATTGTTGGGCTGGCAGAAGCCGTGCTACCTGATGGCCGACGGCTATGTGAAGACCTACAAGGAACTCATCGAGAAGACCGACTGGAGCAAGTACGGTCGCGGCCGAGACGAGCGGTGCAACAACTGCATGGCGCACTGCGGCTACGAGCCGACCGCCGTGCTCGCGACGATGGGGTCGATCAAGGAGAGCCTGCGCGCGTTGCGCGAGCAGGGCTGATCCAGATCGCGGCGTGGGCTGGTTCCACCGCGCGGCTGATGACGGTGAGCAAGTCGGTGCGCACGGTGTCGAGGTCGACTGCTTCTCTGAGTCGCGCCGAGAACGCAGCGACCGTCAGCTCCGCGTCGTAGCCGGCGCGATTGAAACGGCGATCGATGACGCGCTGCGCCGCTTTGCGGACCGGGCTAAACAGCGCGGCTGCGGCGAGCGTTGACGCCGCAACGGCGACGGGTGATGAGAACGACAGGACGTCGGTCGCGAGCACCACGATCCCGACGTAGACGCCGATAAGCAGACCGGTGACAGCCGTGTAGGACAGCGTGCGGCTGATCAGCCGATCGATGTCGTAGAGCCGATACTTCAAAATGCCTAGCCCCAGACTTAGCGGGAACGCGCCAAACAAAGCGAGGCAGAGGCCGCTAATCACGTGTGCCACGGCCGACGTGTCGTTGCCCAGGGGAACCGACACCGCGAGGCTCACTACGAGGACTAGCGCGCCGACAGTCGCCCATTTGAGTTGCTGCCGCAAGACGCCCGCGCTCCGGCGAAAGGCCACTGCGAGGTGGACCACCCACGACACCATCAGCGGGAGCAGTATGAGCACCGCCACACCCGACTGAAGGAACGCGGCGAAGCCAGCCGTCTCGGGCGTGCCCACCGGTTGGCCGTTCGTGTCCACCTGCAAATCGTGAAAGCGCACCAGGATGGTGGCGGCGACGCACTGCGAGATCACTACAAGCACGCCGCCAACCACGTACAGACGTAACGTCGCGCGCCAGCGAGGTGACGGCACGACGCCGTCGGGAAAGAACAGCAGCGCGGGCAGGCCGACGATCAATCCGAGATCCCAAAACGAGTTCTCAAACCACAGCGCAGTAAAGGACGGCCAGTTGAGCCCATGGCCGAGCCAGCGGTTGAACGTCACGTAGGCCGCGACGAAGGTGTACATGTTTTCAAATATCGATACGAAGATCAGCAGCCACCCGATGGGGTTGGCCGGCTGCCGACGGGCGACCACCACGCCGACGGCGGCGAACATTGTCGTGGGTACCAACACGACCGCGGCGTTGCCGGCCTTGTGGTCGGCGATCGAGATGATGAGAGCCGCTGCGGCGAGCACCGCGGCGGCGATGCCCAGCACGGAGGCAGTGGACGGCGACATCAGCCGTCGGGCAGCCCTGCTCACCGGCAGCTCCCTTCGCGCGCGCAGCCGATCGATGAGCAGCAGGCTAGACCGCACGCGTTCCGAGATCGTTACGTGCGCTACTCCGTTAGTGAGTGCACTCGGGGGAGCAAAAGGGTGTCGACGGCAGGCCTGCAGCCCACGATGATGAGGGCATGGTGATCGAACTATGACCGCGCGCCGTGGCGCTTTTGACCCAGCACTCGATCGTGCAGTTGCCCACGCGAAGTCGTGGCTCGAGTCGATGCCGAATCGCCCCGTCCCGCCGCGGCTGTCGGCGGACGAAATCGCGCCGTCGTTCGCCGGCCCGCTACCGGAGGGTCCGACCGACCCCGCGGAGGTCATCGACCTGCTCGCCGCGCTGGCCGAGCCCGGCCTGATGGCGATGCCGAGCGGCCGATTCTTCGGCTGGGTGATCGGTGGCGCACTGCCCGCGGCGCTAGCGGCGGACTGGCTGGTCAGTGCCTGGGATCAGAACGCAACGCTGCGGTATGCGACTCCGGCCGCTGCTGCCGCGGAGGAGGCGGCGGGTGGCTGGCTTCTCGAGCTGCTCGGGTTGCCCGCGGGCGCCGATGTCGGGTTCGTCACC
>DASRZB010000188.1:0-2088 GCA_035653855.1 Acidothermaceae bacterium
GGCTGCGGATGAGAACGTCGCGGTGCCGTGGCCCACAATGTATCTCTTCACACCATCGCTGCCACCAACGATCCGTGCGCCCAAGCAGATCTGCGGCGACGTGATGCGTCATGGAGCTGCGCCGCGCGCTGAGCAATGTGCTGAGGCGCTCGCCTGCGGCCAGTTCCCCCTCCCAGGTGCCTGACGCGTCGAGCCTCAGCGACGGCGCGGTGTGGAGGGTGAATGGCGCCGGCGCCAGTCGCCCGGGGAGCCCGGGTCGTGGTGCATAGCAGAGGTGGGCCTCAACCTGGCCGCGCACGCACTCGAGCACACGAACCACCGCTGGAATGCGGGTGTTCATGATCATCGCCTCGGTCAGGCGCGCCTCGCCGAGTGGCCCGCTCCATTCTGTGACCAGCACGGCCGAGGCGTTTCGGTAGTGGCGTGAGACAACCCTGGCGCCGACAACTGTCAGTTCGAAGCGACCACCTCGTTCGGCGTCGATGAGCCGGCCGAAGATGGGCTCCGAGTCGAACCGCGGCCAGCACATCCAATCGATCGACCCGGCTGGGGAAACCAGTGCTCCCGTCCGGGTGTCCCCGATGAAGCCGTATTCATGAATTCGGGGAGTGCCATCCTGCGTTCGTTCCACGTTATCGGACGTTACGACGAGGAGTTACATTTGCGCACGTGACCCCTGACTTGGAAGCTCGGCTCGACTGCGCGTCCATCGCCTGACCTGATATGGCAAGCGCGGGGATCGTGATCATCGGCGCCGGGATGTGCGGTGGCAACGCCGCCGCCACGCTGCGCGCGGAGGGCTATCGGGAGCGCGTCGTGCTGGTCGGCGACGAGCCCGGGGCGCCGTTTGGGCGCCCTCCCCTGTCGAAGACGTATTTCCGCGACGAAGAGGACCTGACGGCGTGGATGGTCAAACCTGCCACCTGGTATGAGGAGAACGATGTCGAGCGATTGCAGGCGCGCGTAGAGGCAATCGACACGCAAGCGTGCGAAGTCGTTCTCGAGGGGTCGTGCAAGCGCATTGCGTTCGACCGGGTTCTGATCGCATCAGGCGGCCGCAATCTGCGTTTGTCAGTCCCCGGTGCAGACCTCCCCGGGGTGCTCGGGCTGCGCACCTTAGCCGACTGCGAGGCCATCAAGGAGGTGGCGGTACCTGGCAGCCACGCCGTCGTCGTGGGTATGGGCTTCATCGGCAGCGAGATGGCTGCGTCGCTCCGCCAGCGTGGCGTCAGAGTCACGGCAGTAATGAGCGGGGTCGGCCCCTTGGCGCGGGTCCTCGGCGACGCCGTTGGTTCGGTGATGGCGGCGATCCATCGCGAGAAAGGAGTCGAAACGCTCGTCGATGATCGTGTTGTAGCGTTCATGGGAGCTGGTCGCGTGGAGCGCGTGCTGACCAGTGCTGGCGCGATCGTGCAGTGCGACTTCGCCGTGACGGGAACTGGCATCGAGCCAGCGGTGGCGGTCGCCCGCGCGAGTGGTATCGCTATCGATGACGGAATCATGGTGGACGAACGATGTCGCACCAATGTTCCTGCTGTCTACGCCGCAGGCGACGTGGCGAGCCAGCGTCATCCGATCTTCGGCCGCGTGCGTGTTGAGCATTACAACAACGCGGAACGCCAGGGCCGCGCAGCGGCGCGGGCCATGCTTGGCGCAACCGAACCGTACGACGACCTGCTCTCCTTCTGGTCGGATCAATACGAGCATGCGGTTGAATACGTTGGGCAGGCACCGCGCTGGGACCAGTTCGTGGTCCGAGGCAGCCTCGAGCAGCGCCGCTTCCTCGGCTTCTACCTCGGGGACGGCCGGGTGCTTGCGGTGATGGGGCTCAACCGCGGTGGTGACCCGGAGTTGGATGAAGGCGCAGAACTCTTTGCGGCTAAGGCTTTGGTCCGCAATCGCGTCGAAGTCTCTCCGGGCGTGCTGGAGGATGAGGCGACTGACCTCCGGGGCCTCTGCCGTTGAAACGTCACGCGCGGATGGTCAGCGGCCTCTGGGGACCGAATGGTCGCGCGATGCCGTTCGTGAAGCGGGTGCCACGGGAAGGGCCACCGATCGAACCGAACGCCCCGATTACAGCAACCGACG
>DASRZB010000189.1:0-6175 GCA_035653855.1 Acidothermaceae bacterium
CGTGGCCAGCTGAGCTTTGACACTCCGCTGCTCTGGGCGCTCGGATTCCTTGTGACGTTCCTGTTCGGTGGGCTCACCGGCATCATCCTTGCGTCCCCACCACTGGACTGGCATGTCACCGATACCTACTTCGTTGTTGCGCACTTCCACTACGTGCTGTTCGGCACGGTGGTGTTCGCGATGTTCGGCGGGTTCTACTTCTGGTGGCCGAAGATGACCGGCAAGATGCTCGACGAGCGTCTCGGCAAGGTCCATTTCTGGACGCTGTTCATCGGCTTCCACACGACGTTCCTGGTGCAGCACTGGCTCGGCGTCATCGGCATGCCGCGCCGGATTCCCGACTACCTGCCCACCGACGGCTTCACCACGCTGAACACGGTGTCGACCATTGGTGCCTTCATTCTCGGGCTCTCCATGTTCCCGTTCTTCTTCAACGTCTGGAAGACCTGGCGGCATGCGCCGCTGGTAGGCGTCGACGATCCCTGGGGTTGGGGCGCGTCGCTGGAGTGGGCGACCTCGTGCCCGCCACCGCGGCACAACTTTGTTCGCATGCCGCGCATCCGTTCGGAGCGCCCGGCCTTCGACCTGCACCACCCCGAGCTGACCGGCCGGCCGCGCACGCCTGTGGCGGCAGCCTCGGCAGTTGAAGGGGGCAGCGCCTAATGAAGACCGAAGGTCTGCTCTTCGCGGGTTGCGCGGTCTTCTTCGCCGTCGTCGACATCGTCTACTGGACGCTGTCACACGACCCGACCGGCACCACTGCGCTGGCGCTTGCGGTGGGCCTTGCATTCCTCGTGGGCTTCTACCTTTTCGTGACAGGTCGGCGTACGGGGATGCGCCCCGAAGATCGACGTGACGCGGAAATCTCTGAATCCGCAGGTGAATTCGGCTTCTTCAGTCCGCATAGCTGGTGGCCGCTATTCACCGCTGCGTCGGTCGCCGTCGTCGCGCTCGGCGTTGTATTCGCTTGGTGGCTGGCTATCCTCGGCATGATGCTCGTCATCTTGACGTCGTTCGGCTTTGTGCTCGAGTACTACCGCGGGATCCACATCCCGTAGCGAGCCGCGCGACCGTTGGCGCTCAGCGGGCCCAACTAAGAACGGCCGTTGCAGGCCAACAGTCCGGCGAGGGCGAGGGTCAGTCGGGGTGACCTTGACCGGATGTGAGTTCGGTCTGGTCAGCCGGCGGCAATTCGCCGTCCGCGTGGCCGTTGCTTGCATGTCCGTCGCCGTGGCCGTTGGTCAACGGCTCGACGTCCGGCTCGTAGAGGAAGGCACCGATTCGGCCGCGGATCTTCTCGAGCGGATTGTGCCGCGACTTCGAGCGCACGCCATGTTCGTCAACCGGCGGCTCAAGTGCGGGCGGCGGTCCTTGCCGGTACTCAAGACCCATGCGCGCAACGACATCCTCGGGAAGCGCGGACTCGACCTCGATGAACTCGCCATTCGCGAGCATTACGATGCGGCCAGTCTCATAACCGTGTTGCGCGCTGTGGGCGTCGCGATACTGCAGCCCCAGGCAGATGCGCCGAGTTGCCATGAACGCGAGCGGCGGCAGCACGAAGAAGGCCGCGCGGAACGTCCACGTCGTTGCATAGAGGCTGATGTCGTACTTCTCTGCGAGGACGTCGTTGCCGCCTGCGAGCAAGCACACCCCGAGCTCGGTGAGCACGGCGACACCGAGCGCAGTGCGGCCGGGCCGGTTACGCGGCCGGTCGCAGATGTTGTGAATCGCGTAATCGCGGGTGACCCATGCTTCGAGGAAGGGGTAGATCGCCATGGCCGTGAACAAGACCCCGGGAATCACGACAGCGGGAATCAAGACGTTCCAGCTGATCGTGTGGCCATCGACGTGCGTTTCGAGGTTGGGCATCATGCGCAACGTGCCCTCGAGCCAGCCGATGTAGAAGTCGGGCTGTGAGCCGGCGCCGACCTGCGCCGGGTTGTATGGCCCGTACAACCAGACGGGGTTGATCTGCACCAAGGCGGACAACGCGGCTGTAACGGCGAATGTTGCGAAGAAGAAGCCGCCCGTCTTCGCCATGAACGCTGGGTAGAACGGTGCGCCGACCACGTTGTCGTTTGTGCGGTGCTCGCCGGGCCACTGGGTGTGCTTTTGGTGCCACATGATGATCATGTGCGCGGTGATCAGCGACAGGAGAATCCCCGGCACCAGCAGGATGTGGATCGTGAAAAGCCGTGGGATGAAGTCGGGCCCGGGGAACTGCCCACCGAACACAAACGAGCCTAGGTAGGTGCCGACGATCGGGATCGATTCGACGATGCCGTAGGCAATTCGCAGGCCGGTGCCCGACAGCAGGTCGTCGGGCAACGAGTATCCGGCGAAACCCTCGAGCAGACCGAGTGAGACGAGCCCGACGCCAATCAACCAGTTCGTCTCGCGCGGCTTACGGAACGCGCCGGTGAAGAAGATGCGGCAGCAGTGCGCGACGATCGCGGCCATGAAGAGCAGGGCCGCCCAGTGGTGGATCTGCCGAATCAGCAAGCCACCACGAACGTCGAACGAGATGCGCAGCGTGCTCTCGAACGCCTCCGTCATCGGAAGGCCGCGCAACGGCACGTAGTTGCCGTTGGTCGGGTAGATCACGGTGTTGGTGCCCGGCCGGAAGAAGAACGTGAGGAACGTGCCCGAGAGCAGCAAGATGATGAACGAGTACAGCGCGATCTCACCGAGCATGAACGACCAGTGGTCGGGAAAGACCTTGTTCAGGTTGCGCTTGAGAAAGCTTGCGGTGCCAAACCTTTCGTCGACCTCCCCGAGCCCCTTCTTCAGGATCTTCGGCGCGGGTTTCGGGCCAGCGGCCTTCGGTGTCGCGGCCGACTTCCGGGCGCCACCCGGCTTCACTGTGGTCATGAGCGCTCGAAGAAGCTCGGGCCGACAGGCTGGTCGAACGGCGCTGTCGCGATGAACTCGCCGGCGTCGTTCACCGAGATCGGCAGCTGGGGCAGTGCACGTGCAGCGGGACCGAAGACGACCTTGCATGCCCTCGGCACATCGAAGGTCGATTGGTGACACGGGCACAGCAACTTGTGGCTTTGCTTTTGGTACAACCCGATCGGGCAGCCAACGTGCGTGCAGATCTTCGAGTACGCAACGTGGTCTTGGTAGGCCCAGTTCTCGCGGCCAGGGGCTGGCTTGTTGATGCCGGGCTCAAGCCTGATCAACAGCACCGGAGTCTTCGCGTAGTCCTCCTCGGACATGTCCTCGACCTTGACCGGCAACACCGTCGTGAAGGACCCGACCTCAAGGTCTCCGAGCTTCACGGGGTTGCCGGTCTCGGCGTTCAGGAGCGGCGAGTTCGCCTTCCACAGCGTGGTGTCGAGGCTCTTACGCGGGAGTGGGCCGAGATCGCGCAGCACCAGCACGCCAGGCAGCGCAAACAGGCCGAGCGCGAGCCCGAGGGAGCGCTTGATCAGCGAGCGGCGCGCGATGCCGGTCTCTTCGACGCCGGCCACGATGATCTGCGATGCGATTTCGAGGTCGGCGTCAGACGCCGCCAGCGGGTGCCGTTCCTGGACGACCTCGTGTGCCGGCATGATCCAGCGCACCCACGCGATGATGCCCGCAGCAAGCCCGGCGAGTGAAACGGTGAGCGACATTCCGAGCCAGAAGTTCGACCATCGAACGTCTTGGGTCGTCGAAAGGCTGGGAATCGCAAGGTAAGCCGCGATGAAGCCGATGGTGCCGGCGGCCGACACCAAGAACATCAACGCGATCTTGCGCTCTGCCCAGTCAGCCTTCTTCGGGTCGGCGTCCTGCGGCCGCACGACGCGTTCGATGATGGGCGGGCGTACCGAGCCCTCATCGTGCAACTCGACGTGATCACTCATCGTGCCCGCCTTGCTCGTGCGCCGATCCACATCGCCACGCCGGCGAGAACGCCGATCCCGGCCAACCACGCGACGAGGCCTTCAGCGATGGCCCCGGACCGACCGAGGTTGAAGCCGCCGGGGTCGGGCTCGGCCTTCATCCCCTGCACGTAGGAGATGATGTCCTGCTTTTGAGTAGGCGTCAGTTGCCGGTCGCCGAACACCGGCATCGTGCCAGGACCGGTCAACATCGCCTCGTAGATTTGCAGGTCGGTGGCGTTCTTCAACGAGGGCGCGCTTCTGCCGTAGGCCAGCGCGCCACCCTCGCCGGTAAAGTTGTGGCACGAGGAGCAGTTGGTGCGAAACAACGTGCCGCCGAGCGCCATGTCGGCGTCCGTGGGCGTGTATTGGTCCTTGGTCGGCACCGAGGGGCCAGGCGCCAACGCGGCCACGAAGGCAGCGATCTCGGCGGTCTCCGCCGGGGTGTACCGCGGCGGCTTGCGGCGAGCTTCCGCCTCCTGCTGCTGCAAAGGCATCCGGCCGGTGCTGACCTGGAAGTCAACGGCGGCTGCTCCGACACCGATGAGCGACGGCGCGTCGGTGCCCCCCTCGGCAGCTAGTCCGTGGCAGCTCGAGCAGCCCTGGAGATACAGCGCTTTGCCCTGCAGGACTTCCTGGCTGGGGTTACCGGCCGCCGCGACCCCCGGTCGTTCGGTGACGAAGCCGTAGGCGGTCCCGACTCCGAGCAAGGCGCCCGCGATCACGGCGTAGCCGGCCAACCGGCGACGTCGGCGACGCGCTCGTGGCTCAGGTGTTGTGGACATCAGCGGATCACCTGATCAGGAAAATCATCGAGAAGAGACCGATCCATACGACGTCGACGAAGTGCCAGTAGTACGACACGACGATGGTGCTGGTGACCTTCTCTGGGGTGAACCGACCGCGCGACAATCGAGCGAGCAAGAACACGAATGCGACGAGACCGCCGGTCACGTGCATGGCATGAAAACCCGTTGCCAGAAAGAAAATCGAACCATAAGCGGACGACGAGATCGTCATGCCGCCGTGGCCCGCGAAGTGGTCCTTCACGTAGTTCGTGTACTCGAAAATCTGGCCCCCGACGAACACTGCACCCATGAAGAACGTCAGAATGAACCACTCGCGCAGACCCCATAGCCAGAACTTGTGGATTGGTCCGGAGCGATGCAGCCGGCGTTCTTCCGCGGCGAACACGCCGAACTGACAGGTGACGCTCGAAAGCACGAGCACGATGGTGATGACACCGTCGAATTTGGTATCGAGGGTGTCACCCTTCGGCGGCCAGTCCGTGCTTACCGAGCGGATCGTGAAGTAAATGGCGAAGAGTGCGGCGAAGAACATCAGCTCTGACGACAGCCACACGATTGTGCCGACGCTGACCAAGCTCGGCCGCGTTAGTGAACCATGCGCCGGGTTCTTGCCGAGGGTCGTCGCAGTGGCCACGAGGGCCATTATTGCGAGCCCCCTCCAGGTTCACACCGCGACCCCCTAACCCGGGCGAGTCGGGGGTCACGAGCATCGCAACATGCCTCGCGGCGATAGCATCGCGACATCCCGCCCGCCCGCAGTTGCATCCCACCCGCCGCCCCTGAGGAGCGCCACCGCGATGAGCAGCGTCGAGTCGCCACCAGCCGTCATGACCGTGTTGGTCTACAGCGATGACGTCACGACCCGCGAGCGCGTGCTGTTGGCCGTTGGCGCTCGCCCAGTCGCAGATCTGCCCAGCATTGACTACATCGAATGTGCGACCCATCGGGCAGTGATCAAGGCGGTCGACGCAGGCGGTATCGACGTCCTGATCCTCGACGGCGAGGCAGTTCCGAGCGGCGGCATGGGGATCTGTCGGCAACTCAAGGACGAGATCTACAACTGCCCGCCGATTCTGGTCATCACCGGTCGTCGGGACGACGCGTGGCTGGCCTCGTGGTCGCGCGCTGACGCCGCGGTGCCGCACCCGATCAACGGCATCACGCTGGCGCCTGCTGTGGCCGAGTTGATGCGGCAGCGGCTCGCTCACGCGCCGGTTCGCTGACGCGGTCGCGATGACGACCTCGGCATCGGGCGGTCACCTCCGGGCCGACACAGCCGAATCTGGCGAGCCGGTCGAACCCACCTGGCCCGGCCTGCTCACCTCGCTCCTGCAGCGCGCCGATCTGAGCAGCGCTCAGACGGCCTGGGCAATGGCACGGATCATGAGCGGTGAGGTAACGCCTTCACAGGTCGCAGGCTTTGCGATCGCGTTGCGGGCCAAGGGTGAAACTGCGGACGAGGTCAGCGGTCTTGCCGCGACGATGGTTGAGTTCGCC
>DASRZB010000190.1:0-5041 GCA_035653855.1 Acidothermaceae bacterium
CCATCGCGTCAAGTGCCTAGTCGACGTCGGCCGGCGTGGGCTGCGCGGGGGTGGGTCGTGACCGCGTTGTTCACCGGGCACTTACCCTCACTGCGCCCGCACGCGTCGAAGTCGCATAGGCGGCACAACCACGGCAGTGGGCGGTCCTGGGTTCCAGATGACCGCTCGGCAGCCCGAGCATGCGTCACTGTCGCCAGCATCTTTTCGAGCACCGCGGCAAGCTCATCGAGTTCGGCCGAAGCAATACCGGACAACATGGCGTCGAGGGAAGTCCTGCGCGCTTGAAGCACCCGCGCAGCCATGCGTCGGCCCGATCTCGTCAAGACAACCGAGACGGCCCGCCCGTCCTGAGCGCTCGCCCGTTCGACGAGACCTTCGGCGTCGAGGCGATCAACGAGCCGGACCGTACCCGAGTGCGTCAGGCCAAGCACCGAACTCAGCTGAGTCACCGATCCGCCGTCGAGGAACTCATGCAGCGCAGCTAAAGCCGCTGGCGCTGAAGGGCCCAGAGCCGTGACCGCCTCCGCGGAAGAATTCACCCGGTCAGCGACGACCAGACTCAGCGCACCCAACATGTTGACCGTGCGGTCGCGGCTTGACCTCGGTACCGGCATGCACCTACTTTATATGCATGAGTCACACACAGAATAGGGACCTACCCGACACGCCCACGGCGACGCTGTCGATGGTGAACATCGACAGCTCCGATCCGGCCCGCTCAGCGCAGTTCTACGCCGCCGCGCTTGGATGGAACGTCACCTACAGCGACGACAACTACGGCATGGTCGAGGGAGACGGCGTCACGATCGGTTTCGGCAAGGTCGACGGGTTCCAGCCGGCGCAATGGCCCGACGAGACGGCAACCAAACGCTTTCACCTCGACCTACAGGTCGACAATCTCGACACAGCCGCCGCTCAGTTGTGCGCAGCCGGTGCCAGCCAACCCGACTTCCAGCCAGGAGCCGACCGCTGGCGAGTGCTTCTCGACCCCGACGGCCGACCGTTCTGCCTCAGCCCACGTCCCGCAACCACGCCATAACACAATCGTGGTCGAACTTCCCGAGTTGCTGCTCAGGGACGCCGCGCAGTGGCGAGAGTGGCTGGTAGAACACCACGTCGACCATGCCGGCGTGTGGCTGGTACTTCACAAGAAGGGCGGACGCACGACAGCGCTTACCTATGCTCTGGCGCTCGATGAGGCACTGTGCTTCGGGTGGATCGACGGACAGGTCGCGGGCCGTGACGACGAGAGCTACCGGCAGCGGTTCACACGGCGTCGAGCGAACAGCCCATGGTCGGCGCGCAACGTAAGCCACGTAACCCGTCTCGCCGAGGCCGGTCGCATGCAGCCCGCCGGGACGGCTGCGGTCGAGGCGGCAAGAGCCAACGGGCGGTGGCAGACGGCCTATCAAGGACAGGCCACCATGCAGACCCCTCCCGATCTGAAGGAAGCGCTGGAAGCCAACCCAGCGGCGGCGACGACGTTCGAGATGCTGGACGCAGCCAATCGCTACGCGATCATTTATCGCCTCAACTCGGTGAAGCAGCAAGAGACTCGCGAGCGCAAGCTCGCCCAGTACATCGGCATGCTCAGCCGAGGTGAATCTATTCACATACGCAAGCCACGGAGCAACCGGCAGTGAACGCATCCATTCAGCGAGACGATGAGCACGATCCACGAGGCGGTTGTCGCTAATGCGCTAGGGATTGGTTGCCGGGCCTCACCGTCAAGCCGGGCTAACGCGACACCGTTGTTGCAGCGCTCACAGCCGCCGCCCCACACTTCGGAGTTCACGGGTGCCGTGACTACGTCGTGGGTTCGGACTGGACACGGCCTTAGCCGCGGCAGCGACCAGAGCCAGCGTCGCTGTAGGTCAGTGCTGAGGCATCGAAACCTGGCCCGGCAAGGACGGGCTTGTAGGTGAAGGAGTAGCTGTCCTGGCTGAGGTGGAGGTCGAGGACACCGAAGGCCCGGTCGGAAGCGGTCACGACGTTGGGGTTGCTGTACGCGCCGGTACCGGTCGTCGCCAGAGTGTCGAGATCCTCACCTCCCGTGCCTACGGTGATCTGGGTGATGCCACGCTTCGGGTCGTAGTTGCCCGCAGGGTCCATCGGCTTGAACCGGGCATACACGTGCTCGTGACCGTTGGGAATCAACGAAGCGTGCGCCTTGTACAGCAGTCGCCACCATGCGTCGGCTGCCCCGCCCTCAGCTGAGCCCACACCGGGCGCAGCCGGGTTGACGCCCGTTGCTGCCACCGTCGTCGCACTAAACGTCGGCTGGTGCCAGTACGCCAGCGTGCACGATGCGTGATTGCTGTGAAGGTCGGCCGCCAACCACTGCGTCTCCTGGGCGAGTAGTCCCTGGTCGGTGGTTGAGCAGTCGTTGCCAAACGGAATTGAGTCGCACTCGACATTGAGCGAGATGATGTGCCAGTTGCCGATGTCGTAGGAGTACCAGCCCTGGTTGCTGCTGGTGTCGCCGCCGGCTTGCCCTTGCGTGTACGGCGTTCCGGACTGGTCGTGTCCGTTGAAGTATGCGAAGTAACCGCTGCCGTTCTGGGCGGACTCGTTATCGCCGTGCTTGGTGTAGTTGTAGTACTCGTGATTGCCAGGTGCAGGCCGCTCAAGCATCTTCAGCCCGCCCCACGCTTGCTCAAATGAGTTCTCGAAGTCGCTAAGCTTCCCGACCTCGTACTGTTCGTCTCCAAGCAGCGCCACAAGATCAGGGTGCATCGCTTGTGCTGCCTGGGCTGTGGCGTATTCAGCCTGCAGCCCGCCCTCGCTTGCGCTACCGCATTTGAGCGCGCTGGGCGTGGTCGCGTTGTCGGCCGTGTCAGGCTCACAGGCGATATCGCCGACTGCCGCCAGCGTGACCGTTCGATGGGAGCTGTCTGACGCATACGGCCAGTCATTCAATCCGCGGGAGGCGGCGGCCGCGACTCCTGTCACTGCCAACACCGCGACGCCGACAACGGCAGCGACCTTGCCCGACATCCCCAGGAGTTGCGTCATGATGCCTCTTTGCAATGAACATGCTCGGCCGGTGCGCACAGCTGGAAACCGTTCCGCACGCGCGGCGTCATCAAGCTGTACGCCGACCACGCGGATGTTTTCCGAGATGTTCTCCGGTTCACGTCCCCGGAATGAGTTGAATGCTCGGCGAGAAACGCCTGAGCGCTGGATCGCAGGTCCGACCGTGACCCGGATCTAGCAATAGCGCGGATCTACCTACGTGATTGACTTGGCTCCATGCCACTACAAGGTGAGTACGCACCGAACCCCGAGAAGTGGGTGCGAGACCAGGTCGAACTGTACGAGCGCACCGACGGCGCGCAGGGCAACACGCTCCGCGACACCGGCCTGCCCATCGTGATCGTTACCAATCGCGGCGCGGTCAGCGGGAAGCTGCACAAGACACCGGTGATGCGTGTCGAGCATGACGGTCGGTACGCCGTCGTAGCATCCCGAGGCGGCGCGCCCAAGCACCCGCGCTGGTACTACAACATCCGAGCGAATCCGCTGGTCGAACTCCAGGACGGCGCCCGCAAGCACGACATGACCGCACGCGAGATCACCGACGACGAGCGGGCGCAGTGGTGGGACCGCGCGGTCGCCGCATACCCGCCGTACGCCGAATACCAGCGCAAGACCGAGCGACTGATTCCGGTCTTCGTGCTCGAGCCGGTTGACCCGAGCGAGACAAGGCAATAACGCCACGATGACGACGACAACTCTGCGGACCAAGGACGGCCGGCAGCTCTGCTACGCGCAATGGGGTGACCCAGCAGGAGCTCCGATTTTCAACCTGCACGGCACTCCGGGCTGTCGGCTCAATCGATATCCGGACGACGAGGCGCTGGCGAATATCGGCGTGCGCGTCATCACATATGACCGGCCCGGCTACGGCAGGTCGGATCGCAATCCGGGACGACGGGTGGTCGACTGTGTCCCGGACGTCGAGGCCATTGCCGACGCGGAGGGCATCGACCACTTCGTGGTCGTGGGCGGGTCCGGTGGCGGTCCCCACGCCCTCGCTGTCGCTGCCAGGCTGCCCGACCGCGTGACGTTCGTGCGCTGCGTCGTCGGCATCGTGCCGTATGACACGGCGGACTTCGACTGGTTCGCAGGCATGGATCCGGAGAACGTCAAGGAGTTCGGCTGGGCGCTTGCCGGCGAGGAAACCCTCTACCGCGAGCTCTCAAAAGAAGCGACGGCAATGGTGGCGCGAGTGGAGGCGGACGCCGCGAGTGTGCTCGGTCCTGGCTGGGACCTCGCCGAATCGGACCGCGCGGTGTTCGCGCATCCACTCGTCATGCAGGTGATGCGTGAGGCGGTGCCGGAATGCGTCGTGAACGGCCCGTGGGGGTGGGTCGACGATGACCTCGCGTTCACCACACCATGGGGCTTCGACATCTCCGAGATCGCGATTCCGGCGGAAGTCCATTACGGAAAGCAAGACGTCCTCGTGCCTGCCGCACATGGCGAGTGGCTAGCGGAGCACGTTCCGGCCGCAAGGGTCGTCGTCAATGACGACGAGGGACACGGCGTACCGCCCGAGCGAATGCTCGAGCTGCTCAAGAGCCTGATCGGCCCGCACTAGCTTTTTGCCGATCAGTACGCGAGAAATCAGTGCGCGAGGAAGCCAAGCAGGTCTTGCCTGGTCAGAATGCCGGCCGGCTTTCCGTCGATCAGCACGACCGCGGCGTCCGCCGTCTCAAGAGCAGTCATCGCCGCGGCCACCGGCTCACCGCCACCGATCATCGGCAGCGGCGCGGAGATGTGCTTCTCGAGCGCGTCGGACAGCGCGGCGCGCCCAGAGAACAACGCATCGAGCAGATCGCGCTCGACAACCGATCCGATGACCTCAGCCGACATGACGGGGGGCTCGGCACGCACAACCGGCACCTGTGACACGCCGTACTCGCGCAACACGTCGATCGCCTCGCGCACAGTCTCGGTCGGATGTAGGTGCACCATCTCCGGCAGCAGAGTGCCCTTGCGCTTCAGCACATCAGCCACAGTGGTCGAGCTCGATGCC
>DASRZB010000191.1:0-2040 GCA_035653855.1 Acidothermaceae bacterium
GTGATCACCGGCGGCGCGAACTGGTACGAACCTGCGTCGCACTTGTGGGCCGGGCCCTGTCGGCGGGGCACACCACGTTGGTCGTTCCCGGAGCAGAACAGCCTGCCCGCGATCTTGGCGGTGACCGGGACGACGTCGTGCGCCGCGCTCGACTTCTTGATCCGCTCGGTGCGAGTGGGCCCGCCGTTCCGCGCGAGGGGCAGAAGGCCGACGGCAGATGCGCTCGCGAGCTTGGTCGTGGAGCCCACTTGACAGCTCGGCTGGTCGATAACGTTGTAGCCGAGATCCTCGACCTTGCCACCGGCCTCGGCCGAGCACACCGAGCCGGCCGCGCCGAGGTTTGCGACGAGGATGTCACCGCCGAAGCCGATCTTGGCGCCGCCGGCGTCATTCACCAGTCCACCCGGGCCGCTCGCGCTGTTGGCGCTGATCGTCGATCCGATGACCCTGGTCTGTGAGGACTGGTCGAGCCCGATCGCACCTCCGCTGGCGGTGCCTGTGGCGGTATTCCTCGTGATCGTCGAGTCGGTGACGGTGAGATGGCCAACGTTGACGTAGATGGCGCCCCCGGAGCCGGACTTGGTCGGGGTGCCCGCGACGGTGTTGCCGCTGAACAACGACCCGGACACCGTGAGGGTCCCGCCTTGCTCGGCGAGTGCGCCCCCGCCAGCAGACGTCGCGACCGCCGTGTTGTCTACGAAGGTCGAATCGGTGACGGTCATTACACCGCCGTCGTCCTCGACGGCCCCGCCGGCGCTTGGCGCCACGAGCGCCTTGTTGTGCGAGAAGGTCACGTCGAGGAAGTTCATGTAGTTGCCGCCGTCGTGCACCGCCCCTCCGCCGCCGTTGTGGGAGCCGGTTGCGCCCGTGATCGTCAGGTCCTCGACGTCGATCGTCGGCGCGGTGGAGAGCGCGGTCAGCACCGAACCGGCTCCGCCGGCGGTGAGGACCGTCGCCGACGGGGATCTGCCTACGATCGTCAGCTTCGGCTCGGGGTAGGGCACGTCGGGAAAGTTGAGATGCGTGAGGTAATGCCCCGGCCCGACGTTGATCGTCACCGGCGTGAAGGTGTAGGCCACGTGGTTCGCGACGACGACTGCCCGGCCGACCGAGTTGCACGGGTGCGACTTCGAGCACGGTCCTCCCGCTGAGCCGCTCGCGGTCACATACAGCTGCGTCGTCGCGGAGGCGACTCCTCGAGGGACGGCTGCGCCCGCGACCCCCGAGCCGACGCATGCGATTCCCGCAACGACCGTGGCTGCACCCAAGACGGCGCCCAACCAGCCGGCCCCTGGACGACCGGCTCCCCAACGGCCGCCCGTGCTGTCCATCGACCCACCCCTCTCGCGGTCCCGCGTCCTGCGTATAAGAGGAAAGCGGCAAGCTCACCAAGTCCGATGAGCCTATCTGGCAATCGGACCCTCGGGATTGGCTCACAGCTTGCTAGTGTGATCGGCATGCGAGGGAAGATTGTGCGAGTCAAGGCTCGGCGCGTGCGCCGAGCACTCATGATCGGCGCGTTGCTCCCGGTCCTGCTGTTCAGCCTGGCCTCCGTCGCACGGGCCGACGTCACCACGGTCTCCGGCAATCCGCTTCGCACCGGTTGGGACGCAGTCGAGCCCACGCTCACTCCGGCGAGAGTTGCCTCGGCCGCCGTCGGAGAGCTGTTCGAGACGAGCCTGCCCAAGGTGGTCGGCAACCGGCAGTCCGGCGCACAGCGACAGCTGGTCGAAGCCCAGCCCATCGTCGCCGGCGGCTACCTGATCATCGCGACGGAGGAGAACCGCGTCTACGGCCTCAATCCGGCGACCGGCGTCGTCAAGTGGTCGCGCGACCTGGGACCATCTTGGCCGGTGTCGACCATCGGCTGCACCGATCTCGTGCCGGACATCGGCGTCACTTCGACGCCGGTGTACGACCCCGCCAATCAGACTCTCTACGTGCTCGACAAGACCTACGACGGCAAGCGGTCGGGCGTGACCAGGCCGTCGTTCCAGCTGCACGCGCTGAACATCGTGAACGGCCGTGAGCGGAAGGGCT
>DASRZB010000192.1:0-15523 GCA_035653855.1 Acidothermaceae bacterium
CTCGCGTTTGCGCGACCAGGCCGGACTGTCGCCGCCATCGCCGTCGACCGGCTTGTACCCAGGATTGGCTGCCGGCTTAGGCCGGCCTGACATCTGGCGTTCGAGTTCACGCCACGGGATATCGGGATTATTGAAGCCCACAACAGCCCCTAGTCATGTCGTACTAGTCATAGAGGGCCTCGACCGACCAGCGGCCGTTCTCGCACACCATCAGCAGACCGGCACCATCGATGGTCGCGATCTGGAAACGTGCACGGCGGCGCGCAGTTAGGCGGTCCCACCAGCGGACGTCGAGGGGCCAGGGTCCGGCCCAACCGGCGATCGCCACTGGTGGTTGCTGCCCGATACGCAACCAACGCGGGGCTGCGGAGACGACACACCGGCCGGTGACCACCACGGGGTTGCCACCGATGTCGGTGACCGTGGCCGGTTGTGCCGACTTGAGCACCGTGGCCGGCGATGGTGCGGGCAACCGACCCGGCCACGGCCACGCATCGGCGGGCAGTACGTCGCGAGGCTCACCCCACGACACCAGCCGGATCTGTTCGGCCACATCACGGCCGGCGCCGACAACCGCGGTGACCACTGCGTCAGGCCCGAGCATGCCCTGAACGCGAGCGAGCGCACGGTCGATCTGCTCGAGGTCGCCACCCGGGCCGCTCGCAGCCCCTGCCTCGGCGCCCCACAAAGAAAGCTGCCGGCCGTCGTCATGGATGACTTCGTCGGGCACCAACCGCAAAAACACCAACCCGCTCGACGGCTGCCCGTCATCGGATCGGATGGTGCCCGACAACCAGCCGTCGAGTTGCCAGCGGGTGCGATCGGCAATGGCATTCGCGGTAAAACCTGGGGTGGACACCGCAGGGGATGTAGTGCCGTGCCGCCAACTGCGCGACAGTTGTTCACCGTTTTCGGTGCAGGCTTCGATGCTGATGCGGATGCAAGCAAGCCCCCGCGCCGCCAGCCGCTCATGCAACTGTTCGGCCAGTGTCTTGGCGACGAAGGTGGCGGTGTCGACGCGGTCGATCGGGGGGTCGAGCGTCATCTCGACATCAAGATCGGGCGGCGCAGCGCGAGCTGACGGTGGTCGTATCTCGACACCGCGGGCGAGATCGTGCACGTAGGCGCCGTCAGGCCCGAACCTGGCAAGCACATCCGTGCGAGGTAAGCCGGCGAAATCACCGAGGGTATGGATGCCGAGTCTGATCAGCAGATCGGCGAGTTCAGGCCGATCGAGAACCCGGATCGGTAACGGCGCAAGAAAAGCCGCCGCTTCACCGGCAGGCACGACGAACGCTGCATAGGCAGCTTGGGTAGCAGCGAAGATGCCGTCAGCAATACCGAGTTGGACGTCATATCTCGTCGCGTCGCAAACAGCGCGTGCAATGGTGGCGAGTAACGGCAATTCCCCTTGGTAGTAACGGGCTGCACCCCGCGCGGCCACTACCAGCAACCCAGGCCTGATGATCTCGATGCCGGGAACGATCGCTTCGACCGCCGTCGCCACCGACTCGAAAAGCCGGGCGTCACGAGCCGGGTCATGGTTGTAGACCGTGAGCTCAGGACACTTCGACTGCGCATCGCGACGTCGCTGGCCGCGGCGCACTCCGTCGAGTCGGGCAGCGGCCGAGCACGCGACGACGCGATTCGCGTGCATGACTGCACCCGGCAACTCGGCGCTGCCACCAGCAGCGATCACCGGCCAGTCAGGACACCAAACAGCAAGAGCGCGAACCGCTGTCATAAGGCCTGCGGCAACCAGACCGTGGCACGCCGCGGCCGGACTGCCGCCCCACGACCAAGCGACTGCACCTCAAGTTCGTGGGCCTGCAGATATCCGTGGCCAGACCCGAGCCCGTGCCAGCGCTGCTCGATGACCGTGAGCCCAATCTGGCTGCCTTCCCAACTGCCGGCGACCAGGAGCACCGCCGAGCGCTCACGGGCCCTGGCACTCAACCGGCGCATATCTGCTTCGCGAGCGCGAGGCGGCGGGTGGATGACCACGATGTCGAACGCCTCGAGCAGGCTGGCGACGGCCGAGGGCCACTGCTCCCCCGGCTCGGCCACCCGAACGAACCTTTCAAGATCGACTCCGGCCTCCGCCGCTGCGGCACTGCCGAGCAACGGCGAACCAACCTCCGCACACCAGCCCTGGTGCCGGGAGACCTCCGCCAGCAACGCCAGCACTAGAGACGACGAGCCGCTCACAGTGACGGTCGAACCTCGCCGCACTCCCCCCTCGGGGAAAAGCGTCGCCAACGCTTGCGGTACCGGCAAAAGTTCCTTGCTGCCAGCCGCGCGAAGCTGCTCGAGGAGGTCTGGTGAGAGGGCCTCGAGTGACGATGCAGCGGAGCGGAGCATCCCTTGAGTATCGAACATATGTTCGAACGCCGTCAATGCAGGGTCGCCTACCAGATCTCTAGGATCGGCGGGTGGCGATCAACGAAACAGCCAGCGACGTCGTCCTGCGTGTCGTGCCGTGGGACGACCTCCACGCCGAGGAGTTGCGCACCGCCCAGCGGGCCGACATCGTGGCCCGCTATGGCGGGGATTTCGAACCTGGGCATCGTCCGACGGCCGCTGACATCGCGATGTTTGTGGTCGCCTATGACGGCGAAACACCGATCGGGTGCGGGGCCTTCCGCGATCTAGCGGGCGACCTGCTCGACGAGCAGCCGACTGTCGAGGTCAAACGGATGTATGTGCGACCGGAGTATCGCGGGCGAAAGATCGGCCAGCTCATCCTGCGCGACCTTGAGACGCGCGCCCGCGACCGAGGGGCAACGCGCGTGCGACTCGAGACCGGTACTCGGCAGCCCGAAGCAGTGCGGCTCTATGAAGGCGCTGGCTACCGGCAGATCCCGAACTTCGGCGACTACGTCGACGCCCCAGCCAGCCTCTGCTTCGAACGCATCCTGGAGACAACGCAATGAGTAACCTGCACCCGGGCGTCGTACGCGTTCAAGATGCATTACTTGCAGCGGGCGCAAAAGGCAGTGTGCGGATGCTCGACGAATCGGCCCGTACAGCAGCCGAAGCAGCGGCGGCCTTGGGCGTCGAAGTAGGGCAGATCACCAACAGCCTGATCTTTGTAGCGGACGGCGAACCGTTGCTCGTCTTGACCAGCGGCCGTCATCGCGTCGACACCGCCAAGGTGGCTGAGCTCGTGGGCGTGACCAAGGTCAGCCGCGCCGATGCGGACTTCGTCCGTGAGCACGCAGGCGTCGCGATCGGGGGCGTCTCCCCCATCGGCCACCCGCGTCCGCTACGCACCCTCGTCGATGTTGCGCTGAACGACTACGACGTGGTGTGGGCTGCCGCCGGACATACCCATGCAGTCTTTCCAACCACCTTCGACGAACTTCTCACCCTCACCGGCGGCACGTCCGCCGAAGTCGGCGAGTAAGGCAGAATGGGCTTATGGCTACTGCAGACCCCGACCAATCGCCGTCCGCTGACGAAAGCGAAGCACCGAAGGCGACCTCGTCGGCCGACGAGGAATTGCGCCTGCGCTATCGCGAAGCACTCGTTCGTAAGCGTGCCGGCGGATCAGCAGCGGCGACCGGTCACGGAGCCGACCGGCCGAACGCCCCGACCAGTAACGACAAGGTCAAGCGCACGTTCCGGCGCCGCGCCGGCGGCTAATCCACCCTCAGCTCAGTTCAGGGCCCAGGTCACTGCGACGTTGACTGTGACGTCCTGCGAGCCGGCCTGGATCGGCACGGGTGCACCACTCGGAGCAGCAGCTGCAGACGCCATCCGGTAGTCGAATGTCACGGGCTGGGAGTCGGTCGACTCCGAGATGCTCGTCACTGCGCCCAATGTGCGGCCTGCGGCGTCGGCGTAGGTCTTGGCCTTGGCAAGTGCGTCAGCGAACGCTGCCTGCCGTGCGCTCGCGATCAACGCGTCGTCCTTGTCGATGTCGAGACTTGCACCGCTGATCTGCAATGCATCACCGCCGACTTGCGCCGCGTCGGAGATGATCGAGCCGGCCTTGCTGAGATCGCGCAGTACGACCGACAGGTTCTCGCTTACTTGGTAACCGGTGAGCCGCTGGGTGTTATTGGCGTAGGTGTAGTTCGGCTGCACGGACAACCCTGAGGTCTGGAGATCTGCAGCTGCCACGCCGTCCGACTTCAGCTTTTGCTGGACGGCGGCCATGACCGTATTGGCGTCCTGCATCGCGGCGGTGACGGTCGGCCTGGTGACGCTGATGGAGCTGTCGAGCCGCAGCAGGTTCGGCGTCCCGGTCACTTGTCCTGTGCCGCTCACACTGATCCCACCGCCCGATGACACACCGGACGGTGCGGAACTTGCCGGTGCCGCAGTGAGGACCGCAGGCACGGTTGTGGCAGGACCGGTGACAACAGGCGCAGCCGACGCCTTGGTGCCGTGTCCCCACGCGTAGGCAGCCACGACGATCAGGGCGGCGGCGACTCCGACGGCAACTGAGCGCACAGCGGGGTTCAGCGACATGACGACCTCCGGGCACGGATGGAAGCGGGGTGAAACGTGCCGGTTGGACGCCGTGAGTTGCTGGCCGGTTCCGCGACGAGTGCCGGGACTATAGGTCCGGCAGCCCGAGATTCTGGTAGATCTCGCGCGTTGCCGTCGACTTATTGAGCGTGATGAAGTGCAAGCCCGGCACTCCCTCAGCTAGCAACCGCTGGCACATCTCGCTCGCGACCTCAAGCCCGATCGCTCGCACGGTCTCGGGATCCTCAGCAACAGCGAGCAATCGCTGCGCGAGGTCCGGTGGGAAGTCATCGCCAGACAGGATCGAGAAACGTTCGATCTGACCGATAGATGTGAGCGGCATGATGCCCGGGATAATCGGCACGTCGCAGCCAGCAGCGGCGATCCGGTCACGCAGGACGAGATAGTCGTCGACAGAGAAGAACATTTGAGTAATCGCGAAGTCGGCACCCGCCCTGCACTTGCGCACGAAGTTCGCGATGTCATCCTCGACGGTTGGCGACCGCGGGTGCTTGCGGGTGAACGCTGCCACACCCACACAGAACTGGCCCGAATTCTTTACCAGCGCGACGAGTTGTTCTGCGTACTCAAAACCCTCAGGATGCGCGACCCACTCGGCCTGCGGGTTGCCTGGAGGATCGCCGCGCAATACCAAGACGTTGCGCACCCCGGCGTCCGCATATTGACCGACGATACGGCGCAATTCGGCGACCGAGTGATTCACCGCGGTGAGATGGCCAACCGGCGTGAGCGTCGTTTCGGTAGCGATTCGCTCGGTCATGCGCACTGTCGTGTCGCGCGTCGAGCCACCGGCCCCATACGTCATCGAGACGAAGGTCGGCCGTAGCTGTTCGAGTTCGCGGATCGTCTGGAACAACGACCGTTCGCCCTGCTCGGTCTTCGGGGGGAAGAACTCGAACGAGAACGAATGGCCGCCCTGCGCAAGCAGTTCTTTGATCGTGCGGGTGCGCTCGCTCAAGATGGACGGGCGACCCAGCGACATGCGCTTAGGGTAGCGGCTGTCTTGCCTGCAAACGCGCTGCGAACTCGGCAGCTGCTGCGCCGGGGTCGGGCGCCTCCGTGATGGCACGGACCACGACCACCCGACGCGCACCCGCATCAAGGACCTGGTCGAGATTGCCCAGATCGATCCCGCCGATGGCGAACCACGGCCTGGTCGTTCCCAAACCGCTCGTGTACCTGACCAGTGGGAGACCGGGAGCAGGCCGGCCGGGCTTCGTTGGCGTCGGCCAGCACGGCCCGACACAGAAGTAGTCGACACCCTCTTCAACGGCGGCAGCGGCCGCCTCGCTCTCGGTATGGGACGACCGCCCGATCAGTACCTCTTCGGCCACGATCGCGCGGGCGACTGACACCGGCAGATCGTCTTGCCCGAGGTGAAGGACCGGTGCACCCGACGCCCAAGCGACGTCGGCACGATCGTTGACCGCCAGCAACGCGCCGTGTCGCTTACACGCATCGGCGAACACCTCGAGCGCCGCCAGTTCTTGTTTGGCCTCGATGCCCTTCTGCCGCAACTGCACGATGTCGACACCGTGACTGAGCGCTGCGTCGAGGAACTCGGCCAGGTCACCCTCACGCTCGCGGGCGTCGACACATAGATAGAGACGTGCGTCAAAAAGCGAGCGCCTGGGCACGCCGCTTCACCTCCGTGCCGCGGTTCTCGGCCAGCGCCTGCACCGGCGAGCCAGGCAACCCGTCGTCGGTGAACAGCCAGCGCAATGCCTCGTCGTCGTTGAAGCCGGAGTCGGCCAACAGGCTTAGCGTGCCAGGCAGGCCTTTGAGAATCGCGCCGTCGCCAACGAAGATCGCGGGCACCCACAAGACGCCATCTCGCCGGACTCCGAGCAGTTTCCGTTCTCTTAACAGTTGGCGAACTTTCGAGACATCAACGTGCAATCGTTCCGCAACATCGGGCAGGGTAAGCCACTCAGAAATCAGTTCCTCGATGCCAGCCACCCCGATAGCGTGCCACGTAACGCCCGCGTTCAGTCCAGCGGGCAGGACTGTCCGAGCCTCCGTTTAGACTGAGCTCCAATATCAAGGACAACTAGGGCGCGCGGTGCGCCGGTCGACCTGATCGCCTGAGGTTGCGCCGGATCGCGGTGACGGGAGAGATCGAGCATGAAGACGATTGCCAATTTTGCCGTCAAACACCGGTTGTGGGTCATCGGTGCGTGGCTCGCGTTCATCGTCGTTGCGCAAGGTATCTCTGGCGCGTTAGGGGGCGCGGCCTACAAAGACACGTTCAGCCTGCCGCACACCGAGACCGCCTCGGTCGCGAAGGTTTTGAAGAACGCGGGCCTCCAGAACCAGAACGGTGCAACCGGCACTGTCGTGTTGAACGCAAAGACCGGCACGCTGAGCTCCGCGCCGACAGCGCTCGCACCCGCACTGACCAAGCTGTGCTCCGCTGGCTATGACGTCGCGGGTATCCGCACGCCGTGGCAGTCGGTTGACTGCACGAAGAACGCCGCAGTAACTGCTGGCGATCCGAAGCTGCTCAATACGGCCAACGGATCGACCACCGGGCTCGTCGACATCACGTGGACCTCCAACCACTACGACCAGCGGCTGTTCACCGGCGCCTACAACAATCTCAAGACTCTGCGGTCCTCGACACTGCAGGTCGAGTTCACCGGAAATGCATTCCAAGGCGTGGGGCAAAACCAGGGAGTCCCGCCGTTCCTCTTTGGTTTCATCGCCGCGCTGATCATCTTGATCTTCGTCTTCCGCACAGCTGGCGCGACCGTCTTGCCGTTGGCCAGCGCAATTGGCGCACTCGGCGCCGGACTTGGCCTCATTGGCATCCTCACGCACGCGATGAACGTCTCGAACATCACTCCTGAGCTAACCGAGTTGATGGTGCTGGGCGTCGGCGTCGACTATGCGCTGTTCATCGTCACCCGGCACCGGCGCAATCTGCGGCGCGGCATCGGCCTGCACGAATCCATCGTCACATCGATGGACACCTCTGGCCGCGCAGTGCTCTTCGCTGCCACCACAGTCTGCATCGCGCTTCTCGGACTGCTCGCGCTCGGTGTGAGCTTCTTCAACGGCATGGCAATCGGTGCCGCAGTGGCCGTCAGCCTCACGGCGGCTGCATCACTGACCTTGCTGCCTGCACTGTTGTCCCTGTTCGGGCTGAAGGTACTGCCCCGCAAGCAACGTCGCGCGGTGCGGGCTGGCGAGTTCATCGAGCTGCACGCCACCGGCTTCTGGGCTCGCTGGTCGATAACCGTTGCGCGTCACAAGACGCTGCTGAGCCTCGGCGCAGCCGCCGTTATCGTGGTGCTCGCATTGCCGTTCTTCTCGATGCGTCTCGGGGCCGGCGACCAGGGCAACGACCCGAAGGGGTCGACCACCCGCAGCGGCTATGACCTGATCGCGACAGGCTTCGGGGTCGGCTACAACTCCACTCTCGAGGCCGTCGTCGACGGTCCTGGCGCAACGGATCCCGCGTACTTGCAGAAGGTGTCCACCGCACTACAGGGCACAACGGGCGTTGAGCCAACGAGTGTGCACGCGATCCCACTGAACAGTGCGGTCGCGTTCGTCTCCTTCAAGTCGACGACCTCTCCGCAGGACGCGAAGACCTATGCGTTGGTGAAGGACCTGCGCGCGCATACGCTGCCACCGGTCTATAGCGGCACGGCAAACCACATCTATGTCTACGGCGACACGGCTATTCAGGTCGACTTCGCAAAGGTGCTGGCGGCGAAACTTCCGATCTTCATCGCGGCCGTCGTGGGCTTGTCGTTCCTGTTGTTGTTGGTCGCGTTCCGCAGTCTGGTGATTCCGCTGACGGCCGCGGTAATGAACCTGCTCGCTGCTGGTGCGTCGTTCGGGGTCGTCGTGGCCATCTTCCAGTACGGCTGGGGCGCTGATGCCCTAGGCCTTGGCAAGGGCGGCCCGATCGACGCGTGGGCCCCGGTGATGTTCTTCGCGATCCTGTTCGGACTCTCCATGGACTATCAGGTCTTCCTGGTCAGCCGCATGTACGAGGAGTGGCTGCACACCCACGACAACAAGCGCGCCGTCATCGTCGGCCAGGCCGAGACCGGCAGCATCATCACGGCTGCGGCGCTGATCATGATTGCCGTCTTCGGCGGCTTCGTGCTCGGCGACCAGCGAGCGATCAAGATCTTCGGTATCGGTCTAGCAACAGCCGTCTTCCTCGACGCGTTCCTGCTTCGGACGATTCTGGTGCCCTCGTTGATGCATGTCCTCGGCGATCGCAACTGGTACCTGCCGAAGTGGATCGACCGCATCACTCCGAAGGTGTCGTTCGAGCCGCCTGACGAGCCCATCGCCGAGGAAGACAGCGTGCTGGTCGGCAACGGCTAGCGTCTTCGCCGGGTTACACTGGCAGGCACACGGGAGCCCGATCGGACCGGGCTGAGAGGGCGGCTAGCGGCCGCCGACCGTCGAACCTGCTCCGGGTAATGCCGGCGAAGGGAGTCAACGGCATGGCTGGCAATGACCGCGACGCCGTCCGCGACGTTGTGATTGTCGGCGGCGGGGTCATCGGGCTAGCCATCGCGTGGCGCGCCGCACTTCGCGGGCTCACGGTCACCGTGCTCGATCCCGCACCGGGCATGGGCGCTTCGCATCACGGTGCGGGCATGCTGGCGCCGGTCACCGAGGTGCACTACGGCGAGGAGGATCTGCTTCGCCTGAACCTCGCGGCTGCCCTGCGCTACCCGAGCTTCGTCGAAGAACTCGAAGAATCGAGCGGGACGGCGGTGGGTTACCGTGCGACCGGCACCCTCGCCGTCGCTTTCGATGCCGATGACAAGGCCGCGCTCGATGACCTGCATGGCTACCAAGCCACGCTCGGTCTCAGCTCGCAACCGGTCACCGCCCGCGAATGCCGTGAGCTCGAGCCTTACCTCTCGACCGCGGTTCGCGGTGGCCTGCTCGTCGAGGGTGATCATCAGGTCGATCCCCGTCGCCTCGTCGCCGCATTGCTCGTAGCGTGCGCCCGAGCGGGTGTCGACGTCCACCACGTGGCAGCTCGCCAGCTACGTGTCGAGGGCAATCGTGTTGTCGGCGTCGACCAACTCGACGCAGGGTCGGTCGTGCTCGCAGCCGGCTGCTGGTCGGCGGACTTGCGCGGCCTCCCGGCGGACGCTCTCCCGCCGGAGGCTCTCCCGCCGGTGCGGCCGGTGAAGGGACAGATCCTGCGCCTGCACGACGACGTCGAACATCCAATGCTTCGACGCAACGTGCGGGCGCTCGTACGCGGACGGCCGATCTACCTCGTGCCGCGTGCCGACGGCGAGATCGTGCTCGGAGCCACCAGCGAGGACAAGGGGTTCGACACCCGACTCACCGTCGAGGGCACTGGGGACCTGCTGGCCGACGCCCGGGAGCTGCTGCCTCGAGTGAGCGAGATCGAGCTAGTCGAAGCGTCGGTAGGGCTGCGCCCCGGATCCCCCGACAACGCCCCGATGATCGGTGCCGGCGCGCTGCCCGGGCTCGTGGTGGCGACCGGCCACTACCGCAACGGCATCTTGCTTGCGCCGATCACGGCGGACGCGGTTGCCGACTTGCTCACGGCCGGGAGGCTCCCTGCCGGGTTCGATCGGTTCGACCCTTGCCGTTTCACGCGAGCCTCGGTGCCCGCATGACCATCGTGGTGAACGGCCAGCACCATGACCTGCCTGACCACGCGACGCTGACCGACGTCGTCGTCCGCCTGACAACGGCTGCACGCGGCGTCGCGGTCGCGTTGAACGGCAGCGTCGTGCCTCGCGGCGAATGGCACTCCACCGCCTTGGTCGAGTCCGATCAGGTCGAGATTCTGACTGCTGTGCAAGGAGGTTGAGCCGTGGACGATCCGTTCGTGCTGGCCGGTGAAACGTTCACCTCCCGCCTCATCATGGGAACCGGCGGCGTTCCGAGCCTCGACGTCCTCGAGGCTGCGCTCGAGGCCTCCGGAACCGAGATCACCACAGTGGCGCTGCGCCGCGTCGACCCTGCCGCGCACGGTTCCATCCTCGACGTGCTCGGCCGACGCGGGGTGCGGGTGCTGCCGAACACCGCCGGCTGCTACACAGCGGCCGACGCCGTGCTCACCGCACGGCTGGGCCGTGAGGCGCTCGGCACGAACTGGGTGAAGCTCGAGGTGATCGCCGACGAGCACACCTTGTTGCCCGACCCGATCGAGCTACTCAACGCGGCAGAAACCCTTGTGGCCGAAGGGTTTCTAGTGCTGCCCTATACGAACGACGATCCGGTGCTAGCACGCCGTCTCGAACAAGTCGGCTGCGTGGCCGTGATGCCGCTCGGCTCCCCGATCGGCTCCGGGCTCGGCATCCGCAACCCGCACAACATCGAGCTCATCGTCGAGCGCGCCGGTGTCCCGGTCATCCTCGATGCCGGCATTGGCACGGCGAGCGATGCCGCGCTGGCCATGGAGTTGGGCTGCGACGCGGTGTTGCTCGCATCGGCTGTCACCCGTGCGCAGCGCCCCGCATTGATGGCCGACGCGATGCGCAAGGCCGTCGAGGCCGGCCGGCTGGCGCGGCTCGCCGGGCGGATCCCGGTTCGCCGCTATGCGAAAGCCTCGTCGCCACCGGTCGCGTGATCCACCGCCCACCCTCCGCGATGATCATGCGCAAAGTAGGGAGCGCGACGGTCCTGAGCTACCTACTTTGTGCCTGATGATCATGGGTCAGGCCGAGCAGTTCCGCTAGGTCGTCGACGTCCACCGCGAGGGCTTCGGCGTCCGCAAGCTCGTCGCGCGAGCCGTAGCCCCACAGCGCACCGATGCACGGGATGCCGTTCTCGTGCGCGCCAACGACGTCGTGCGATCGATCACCGACGAGGACCACATCGTCGATGTCGGCGCGCAGCGCCTTGAGGGCCTGGGCGACGACATCACCCTTCTCGGTACCGTCACCATCGATCGCCGGCCCGAACACCGCCTCGAAGTGCTCGGCGAGCGCAAAGTGCTCGATGATGCGCACCGCGTACGGCAGCGGCTTCGATGTGGCGACAGCCAATCGGCGTCCGGTATCGACAAGCTCGCGCAATAAGCCGGGGATGCCCGGGTACACGGCGTTCTCGAACATGCCGTATTCCACGAAGTAGCCGCGGTAGACGGCCATCGCCTCCAGGGCAGTCATCTCATCGAGGCCGGCGATGTCGCGGAACGAGTCAAGAAGCGGCGGCCCGATGAAGCGTAGGAGCGCTGCCTCGTCGAGAGGCGGCAGCCCGAGAGCCTTGAGAGCAGCCGTCACGGAGCGCGCGATGCCGGGGCCTGATGCGGTCAACGTGCCGTCAAGATCGAAGAGCACGACACCTGGCTGCACGACGCCCATCTTGTCGTATGGGGCGCCGGCGACGGAGGGCGCGTCCGCGCCGCGCCTGCCCGGTCGGGCCGATCGCCGCACGTATGCTCGACGCCGTGGATACGACGATGTCGGATGCCTTGGTGGGCCGCGTCCTTGACGGCCGCTACCGGGTCGAGGCGCGCATCGCCCGCGGCGGCATGGCGACTGTGTACCGCGCGCTGGACACCCGCCTCGACCGCGTCGTCGCGCTGAAGGTCATGCACCAGCTGTTCGCAGAGAATGACCAGTTTGTCGCTCGGTTCAACCGCGAGGCCAAGTCGGCTGCCCGCCTCTCACACCCAAATGTGGTCGCGGTCTACGACCAGGGCGAGGACGACGGCTACGTGTTCCTTGCCATGGAGTACGTGCAGGGTCGGACGCTGCGTGACCTGTTGCGGGAGCGCACCCGGCTCACCCCCCAGGAAGCGCTGTCGGTGTTTGAGCCGGTACTCGCCGCGCTTTCGGCTGCCCACGCCGCCGGTCTGGTGCATCGCGACGTGAAGCCCGAGAACGTCTTGCTCGCCGACGACGGTCGGGTGAAGGTCGCCGACTTCGGGCTGGCCCGCGCCGCCGCCAACCTCGAGGCGACAAGCGCGACCTCCCTTATCGGCACCGTCGCGTACCTCTCGCCCGAGCAAGTCATCCGCGGTATCGCCGACGAACGAAGTGACGTCTACTCCGCTGGCGTCATGCTGTTCGAGATGCTGACCGGCCGCCCGCCGTATGACGGCGAGACCGCGGTGTCGGTCGCGTTGAAGCATGCGCACGAAGATGTGCCGCCGCCGTCCAGCCTGGTGTCCGGTATCCCCACCTCCGTCGACCTACTCGTCGCCAAGGCGACCGCACGCGACCCTGACCGTCGCCCGCACGACGCCGGTGCGTTTCTGGCCGAGGTCGTACGGGTTCGCGGCGGCTTGGTCGTGTCTGAGGCGGACGACGGGAACCTGACGACCCTGATCAACCGAACGCTCGTCGTCGAACTGCCAGACACCAGGACCGTCGGCCCGAATCCGCCCTGGCAGCCCGAGCCGCCCGAGCCGCCCGAGGATGAGTACCGCCGGCCCCATCCGCATCGCAAGGGCTGGATCGCGTTCTTCATCATCGTGCTGCTCGCCGCAGCCGCTGCTGCGGCTGGCTGGTGGTTCGCTGCGGGCAGGTGGACCTCGACGCCGAACCTGACGAAGCTGTCGTCGTCCGCCGCCATGGAAAAGGCCAAGGCGGCCCACGTGACGGTGCAGGTTGGCGCGCCCGAGTTCTCGTCAACTGTCCCCAAGGATGCCGTCGTTGAGCAGTCGCCGACTGCCGCGCACAAGGTGTTGCGGGGCGACACGGTCACGATCCGGCTGTCGCAGGGACCCCAGCTCTTTCAGGTGCCGAAGTACGACCCCGCTGGCGGCACGTCGCTCGTTGACTACAAGTCAGAACTCAGCGCCGCGCATCTGAACATCGCTGATCCCCCGGCAACTCAATACAGCCCGACCGTTATTGCCGGAAACGTGATCTCGGTCGAGCCGGCGGTCGGCCAGAACGAGAAGGCCGGCACCACGGTGACCGTCACGGTCAGCCTTGGTCCACAGCCCATCCAGATCGTCGACTACACCGGTCAGCCTGCTGACCAGGCCACAACGGCGTTGACAACCGCCGGTTTCAACGTGGTGCCGACGCAGGACTACAGCACGACGGTGAAGGCCGGTTCGGTGATTTCCCAATCGCCGAACAGCGGGACAGGGCAGCTGGGCAACACCATCACGCTCGACATCTCCAAGGGTCCACAGCTGTTCAAGGTGCCTGACGTGACGAGCAACCTCAACGACCCACAGAGCTGGACCAGCATTCAGCAAGCGACGAAGACGTTGACCGATGCAGGGTTCAAAGTGAAGGTGGGCGCAAGCGGCCGATTCGGTGTCGTCACCAAGGAAACCCCCAACCACGGCACGATGCAGCCGCTCGGCACCGTGATCACCATCTACGCCCAGTAGCTTCTCTGACACGGGTGCTGCGCTCTCTGACATCCTTGACGGATGCCTCCTCGCAAGCCATCGCCGGTCGGGGTTCATGTCCCCGTCGCAGGTGGGCTGTCCAGCGGTGGCCTCGCGTACGCACGCGACGTCGGTGCTGAGGCGATCCAAGTCTTTCTGTCCAACCCCCGCGGTTGGGCGCGATCTGCTGGCGATGCTCGACAAGACGACGAGTTCCGCTCGTCGTGCGCATCGGCGAAGATCCCGACGTTCGTGCACGCTGCCTATCTCGTAAACCTCGGCTCTCCCACCCCATCGACGTTGGAGAACTCCGTCCTGTCATTGCGTCATGCATTGATGCGTGCAGGTGCGATCGGAGCGCGCGGTGTCGTCGTCCACGCAGGTTCCTCAGTCACCGTCGCCGGCAAAGACGATGCAATGGCTCAGGTGCGAGAACATGTGCTGCCCCTGCTGGACGAAATCCCTGACTCAGGCCCGGATGTTCTGATCGAGGCCATGGCCGGTGCCGGCCAATCGCTCGCATCGACCGTCGACGATCTCGGCTGGTACCTCGAGTCGCTCGACAATCATCCGAAGCTCGGCATCTGCCTTGACACCTGCCACGCATTCGCCGCGGGCCACGACCTTGCCGAGCCAGGCGGCGTCCGATCGACACTGAATGCGTTGGTGCGAGCCGTCGGTAGAGGACGACTGAAATTGCTTCACGCCAACGACTCCAAGGACGCGTGCGGATCAAACCGCGACAATCACGAGCGCATCGGTAAGGGCCGCATTGGAGTCGAACCGTTTGCCGAACTGTTCCGGCATCCGGCGACCCGCGGCGTTCCGCTGGTACTCGAGACTCCCGGCAAAGCGCCTGAACATCGTGAAGACCTGGCTCTGATGAGGACCTTGCGTGATCGGTGACGGCGAGCAACTCAAATGCGCAGTGCTCGCGCGCTCGGCTTGCTTCTCGCAGTCCCGTCAAGGATCTTGGGTCAGGTGACACAACCGCCGTACCAGCCGCCGTACCCGCAGACGCCACCTCCGGGCTACCCGCCCGCGTATGGCCCGTCCTATGGTTACCAGCCCGCCTATTCGCCGCCTGGCAGTCCTCCGCAGCCTCGGCCGCCTCGACGCCGCCGACTCCTCTGGACGTGGATCGGTGTCGTCGGCGCTGCAGTTGTCGCGTTCGCGCTCTTCGCCGCGTTCGCCGTGCAGTGGGCACTGGCAACGAGCCGAATCGGCCAGCCCGGCAACACATCGGCGACCTATGGCACGGTCACGGCGGTGCACGGGTCACAACTGCACGTGCACGTGTCTTCCGGAACGACACTAGTGACGCGGACCGAGACCCATGTCTTCAACCGGACCAGCAGCGGTACGGCAATGAGCCATGTGGACGGCGGCTTCGACGCGATCGTCAGCGGCGCGCCTGCCGAATCGGTCGGCAATGTGGTGTCGTTCACGTACACCAACGACGAGACGCAGGGGACATACCTCGCCGTTGCACCGTCGCGGATCAAGGCGGCTGGCTCCATACCGGCCGGGATGGTCGTGACGTTCGTCGTGGCACTCATCTTGGGGATCGTGGGAGTGATCCTGCTCGTCGTGTGGCTTGTGTCGCTGCGTCGAAACCGACAACCGACGCCGCCGATGTACTCACCGCCGCCGAGCTACTGGCCGCCCAACCCGCAGCAGCACTAGTCAATCGACGGGCGGCGTGGG
>DASRZB010000193.1:0-4454 GCA_035653855.1 Acidothermaceae bacterium
TGCCCACCGGTCGCCACCGGGATCGTTCGCTTGCTGCGCGTTGATCAACCCGCCGACGAGAGCGAGCAGCAGATCGATGTCGCCAGGGTCGGTCACCCCGAACCTGTGCAGGTGACTACGCATGCGCTCGAGCACATCGACGGCAGGCGCATAGGACGCAGGACTCGGAACGAAGCCAGGGATGATGCGCTCGTTCATCAACTGGTAGCGCGCCGGGCTGGCGATCGCGAAATCGAAGAACAGGTGCGCGACCTTCTTGATGGCTGCGCGCGCCGATCGCGGAAGCGCTAGCTCAGCATCGGCGAATACCTCGCTGTACTGCACCCACGCTTGACCGAACATTGCGTCGTAGATGGCGAGCTTCGACGGAAAGTAGGAGTACAACGACGGCGCTTGCATCCCGATTGCCACTGCGACATCGCGCAGAGTCAGTTCGGCCAGACCCTTGCCGTTGGCGATCGCCCACGCGGCGTCGAGAATCTCCGCGCGCGTTGCCTCACGCCGTTCTGTCTGCCTATCGCGGATCGGAACACCTAACATAGTTAGGAGGATGCGCCGCGCGCGACCCCACGTCAAGAGCCACTGGTAGCGGGCCTGGAATCGAAGAGCGCTTAGCGAGACGCCGATTTCTCACCGGTGCAGGGCCGGAGCTAGGCCGTCTCGGTCATCACGCGGGCTGACCCGAATGCGGGAGCTCGGGCTGCGGTCTCGAGCGCGAACATCGCGACACCGGTCAGCCCGGCAACGCAAGCGCCCACGGCCACCGGCGCATCGGACGTACCCAGCGCGTAGGCGAGCCAGCACACCTGCGAGGCAATCCGCAGTGCCCAGGTGCTTAGTGACACACCGGAGTTGACGTGCGCCCGCCAGTTGCCGACCGAGTCATACAGCTGCGGCCAGGTCGAGACGGTGCCAACCGCAAACGCGAGATAGCCGACGGCTTCGGTCGGGATCAGCCACCCCGTCGCTTCGAGGAGACCGCCGCCGACCGCGAGCAGCACCGCTCGGCGAGCCGGCGAAGTCGGGGACTTCACCAGCAGCACGACCGCGATCGCGCCACAGACGAGCAGCAAGTTTCCGGGGAGTTGTGGAAGGGCACCACTTCGTAGCCCGTAGGTGAACCAGAGCAGGCACCCGAAAACGGTGAGGGCCCACGAGATCGGTGACACTCCCGAAAGCGACGGATGCCGCACGATCCGAACGATCTGGGGGACCACCATCGCTACCCCAAGCGTTGCTCCGAGGTAGCCGAAACCGAACGCGATCTCGTGCGTGGTCATGGCCGTGCACCCACCGTGCATACTCCTCAGACGGGACGGCGATCACTGGCGATCGTCCGCAGCTCCCTGTTACGTCGGCATATCGTTGCGGTCCTTTAACGATACAGGTGTAACGATATAGCACCAGAGAAAGGAGCGCCCACGTGACCCCCGGACGCCCGACTCTGGAGACCGTCGCGCAAGCCGCCGGCGTATCGGCGATGACCGTGTCGAATGCCTACAACCGCCCCGACCAGTTGTCGGAGGAGACCCGAGCGCGAGTGCTCGCGGTCGCGAAACAGCTCGGATACGCGGGACCCGACCCGGCGGGACGGTCGCTGCGAACGCGACGGGCCGCCACCATCGGTGTGCTGTTGACCGAGCAGCTGCCGTACGCGTTCGCTGATCCCGGCCTGGTGTCGTTCCTCCACGGGTTAGCCAGCGGCCTCGCCGACGCGGGGCAAGCGCTGTTGCTCGTACCCACAGAGGGCAATGCCGAGCACGCGCACGTGCGCAACGCACTCGTCGACGGGTTCGTTTTGACGTCGCTGGTGCCCGGACATCCTGCGGTGGTCGACGTCTTGGGTCGCCGGCTGCCCGTGGTCTCCTGGGGCCAACCGAAAATCCTCGGCGTGCCACGGATCTGTGTCGACAACGCCCGCGCAGCAGCCAAAGCGGCGCGACACCTGCTCGATCTCGGTCACACCAGCTTCGGTGTGGTCACCTTCGGCGACAGTGCTGCTCCGCTTCCGTACGCCGACGCTGCTGCCGTTGCCGCTGGCGTCACCGACGGCGACGGGCACCCCGACGCGCCGGCGCGCGTGCCCGGCGTCCAACTCGGGATGCGCGCGCGGGTGTCCGGATTCCTCCGTGCGTTGCATGCCGCCGGCATCGACCCAAGCTCGGTCTCGGTCGTTGCCGCGGCCCGAAACTCCCGCGCGGCAGGCAGAGATGCTGCTGCGCGGATGCTCGTGGATCGGCGTCCAACGGCGGTGTTCGGTGTCACCGATGTATTGGCGCTCGGCACCCTCGACGCCGCCGCGGACGCGGGTATCGATGTCCCGCGGCAGCTGTCGGTTGTGGGTTTCGACGACGTCGCGGCTGCCGCTGCGAGCGTGCCGCAGTCGCTGTTCGACCAGGGTCGGTTGGCCGCGAGTGTGGTGCTCGATCAGGTAGCCGGTCGGCCGGTGCGCATCCCGCCGATCCGCACAGAGGTCGTGGTGCGCGGCAGCACCGCGGCCCCTATCCACCACATCGCTGTATAAGTGACGCATGCTCGACGAGCTGAGGAACCGACCGCGCGCAGCGTCGACATTGCCATCGCGGTGATCGCCAACGGTCGCTCCTATCTCCCGGCCCGTCCGTTCTGGCACCACCTGATCAAAGGGAGAAAGCCATGAGTGGCCAATGGGGCGTCGCACTCGCGCAGATCCAGCTGCCGGACTTCGACCTCCCGCGGCAGCAGCCGGTGATCCCGGCGGCGGCCTATGAACGCCGGATCGCCAACCTCTACGAGGCAATGTCGAAGCGCAATCTTGACGCCGTCGTCGTCTACGCCGACCGCGAGCACTTCGCCAACATGTCCTACCTGACGGGCTTCGACCCGCGCTGGGAAGAGTCGTTGCTAATCCTGCTGCCGGGCCAAAATCCGCGCCTGGTGGTCGGCAACGAGAACGTCGCGTGGGCAAGGGTGGTGCCGTTCGAGATCGATGTCGTCCGGCTACCGAAGTTCAGCTTGATCGGTCAGCCGGATCCCGGTGACGTGGCGCTGTCCGCCGTCCTGCGTGACGCCGGGATCGCGGCTCCTGCCGTCCGCCGGGTGGGCTTGATCGGCTGGAAGTTCTGGACCGGGCCCGAGACTCAAGCGTGGATCGAGGTTCCCCATTTCATCGTGGAAGAGGTCGCGGCGCTCGTCGAAAGTGTCACGAACGCGACGGACCTGCTGATGAGCCCGGACGGCGGGCTGCGCATCGACAACGATGTCGACCAGATCGCGGCGTTCGAGTTCGCCGCAACGCACGCGTCGGCGGCGGTGCGGCGGCTGCTGCACGGCGTCCGGGCTGGAATGACCGAGCTCGAGGCGACGCAGCTGATGGCGCCTATCCTGCTGCCTTTCAGCTACCACCCGACGATGCTGAGCGGGCGTAACGCCGCGTACGGAGTTGCCAGCGCGGGCGATCGCGTCTTGCAGGTGGGTGATCCGGTCTGTACCGGACTCGGCTACTGGGGCGGCAACACCGCGCGGGCCGGATTCCTCGTCGAAGATGCCAGCCAGCTTCCGGACGGCGCCGCCGACTACGTGCAGAAGCTCGCCGAGCCCTACTACGCCACGGCGGCTGCCTGGTACGAGACGATCCGCATCGGGCTGACCGCGGGGGAGCTGTATGACGTGACGTTTAGCCGGATCGGCGATCCGTTCTACGGCGTCTACCTCAACCCGGGCCACTTCATCCACCTTGACGAATGGCCGTCGTCGCCGGTGAGCCCGGCATCGCCGGTCGTGTTCGCCTCCGGCAACGCGCTGCAGCTGGACATCATCCCGATCACCGGCAGCGCGTACCACACAGCCCAAATCGAGGACGGCGTGGTGCTGGCCGACGCGCAGTTGCGACGGCAGATCGCGGCGCGCTACCCCGACGCGTGGAGCAGGATCGAGCAACGGCGCTCGATGGTCACGAAGATCTTCGGAATCGAACTGCACGACGAGGTGCTGCCGCTCTCGAACGCGGCGGCCTATTTCCCGCCGTTCTGGCTCGCACCGCAGCTGGCAATGATCCGGCTCTGACTTCTATCCGTCTGCGCCATTTCCGCCACTTCGGTGCGCTGAGTCGGCATGTGCGCTCGCGTCGACGGCGGTCGGCTATCTGTCGCTAGCAAACGGGTGCAAGCAGTTCCCTCGGGTGGGTGATGGGTCGATGAACTCCCGCTGCCGACAACTCCTACATCAGGGTGGCTGCCGCGGAACACCGCGGCGCCTGGCTTGCTATGGGGAGGTTGATATGTCGCGTTCACGTTTGCTCGGTCGTGTCCTGGGGTCCGCTACCGGTCTGGTAGCCCTCGTTGCCGTCGTCGGTGCTGGCTGGAAGTGGTAGTTCGCTGTGCTCGCAGCTAACGCTGCGGCTCAGCGAACCCACTCCCGGCCGCTTAGGGGGAGGAGCTTTCGTCGTGAAGGCAGAACTCATGCCGCCCGTCGTC
>DASRZB010000194.1:0-2562 GCA_035653855.1 Acidothermaceae bacterium
AACGCCGGAGGAAATCGCACCATACCTCGGACACGTCGGCGCGCAAGAGCGCTATGCCGGGCGCCCGAACCTGGTTGGGCTGCGACCCGGGTCGGGTGGCGGACGCTCTATCCTGCTGAACGCACACATCGACACGGTTGAGAATGGTGATGCGGCGCTCTGGCACCATGATCCACTCGGCGGCGAGGTGGTCGGCGATCGGCTCTACGGTCGTGGCTCTTGCGACATGAAGGGCGGCCTCACCAGCTATCTTGGCGCGCTCGATGCGCTCAATACCGTTGGGATTCGGCTGCGCGGCGATGTCAAAGTCAACACGACCGTTGGCGAAGAAGACGGCGGGCTTGGTGCGCTCTCGACCGTACTTCGCGGACATCGGGCTGACGCCGTCTTGATCACCGAGCCGACCCGCCTGGCCCTTGTCCCAGCACAGGGGGGCTCGCTCGTCTTCCGCCTGACGATCCAGGGTCGTGCCGCGCACGGCGCGATGCGCGACGAGGGGGTGTCGGCGGTTGAAAAATTCATCCCGATCTTTCAAGATCTGCTTACCTTCGAGGCGGAGCGTAACCAGACGCTCACGCATCCCCTGTACGATGGGATGGCGAACAAGGTGCCGATCAGCGTCGGTATCGTGCGCAGTGGGGTCTGGCCGTCGACGGTGCCGGAGACGCTGATCGCCGAGGGACGCGCCGGACTGATCCCCGGCGAAAAGGTCGACGTGTTTCAGCGGGCGGTCGCCGAGCGCGTCGCCGCCGCGGCCAGTCGCGACCCGTGGCTACGCGAGCATCCGCCGCTCGTCGAATGGTTTAGCGGCCAGTTCGCGCCGGCCGAGACGCCGGTCGATGCCCCGATCTCGCAGGCGATCCTGCGGGCCCACCGAAGCGTCACCGGCGCCACGCCGCGCGTCGAAGGGGTCGCCTACGGCGCCGATATGCGACTCTTCAGTCTCTTCGGCCAAATGCCGTGCGTAATGTATGGTGCCGGAGACGTCGCGGTGGCACATCAGGTCGACGAGCAGATCAGCATCTCTGAACTGCTTACGGCGACGAAGACGATCGCCTGCCTCTTATTGGATTGGTGTGGGATTGAGCCGGGTGTCGGTTCAGTCGCAAACAGCGAAGGGGAACGCGGACACGCATGACGACCACGGAAAACGCGGTCGGGATCACCGACTGGAATATCGACTCGAGCCATTCGACCTGCGAGTTCACCGTGCGCCACATCCTCGTGTCGACCGTCAAGGGCGCCTTCGCCAGAGTGAGTGGGCAGGTCCACTACGAACCAGACGCTGTGGTGAACTCCTGGGTACGCGCCGAGATCGACGTCGCCAGCGTCGACACGCACAATCCTGGGCGCGATGACATGCTGCGCGGCTCGGAGCAATTTGACGTGGCGACGTACCCGACCGCGACATTCGTCAGCACCCAGGTCGAGCCGGCGGGCGCCAACCGCTTTCTGGTAGCCGGCGATCTTACCTTTCGCGGTGTAAGCCATCCGGCGACGTTCGACACCTCCTTTGAAGGCACGGCCGAGCAGACCAACGGCATCGAACGCGCCGCGTTCATCGCCCGGGCCACGATCAAGCGCACCGATTTCGGACTCCCGCTCGGGCGAATCATTCCGGCAGGCGTCCCATCGGTCCTCGATGAAATTGAGCTCGCCATGTATCTGACGTGCCAGCCGGTGGAGCAGGGTTGAACCCGGTGAGCGGTCGCGTTCACAGTTAGTTGGGTAATACGTCGAACGCGAGAGGGCCTGGGGGCCTTCTCGCGCGAACCTGCGACACGTGCACCCCGCACAGCGACAAACATCGGCCGGGAGGCCTACCGGCCCGCTAACGCAGCCCTTCAACTGTCCGCGCGATGCGGTCGAGCGCTACTTCGATGTTCGCCAGGGAATTTGCATAGGAGAGGCGCAGATATCCTTCGCCGTTTTGACCAAACGCCGTCCCTGCCAGCAGCGAGACTCCCCCCTCGTTCAACAACATATCGGCAAGTTCGCCCGACCTTCGACCCAGGCCGGTGATATTCGGGAAGACGTAGAACGCACCGGCAGGTGTGCGACAGGTGATGCCGGGGATCTCGTTCAGCCCGTTGACGATCGCGTCGCGACGGCGACGGAACTCGGCGACCATCGTCTCGACCTCGTCTTGCGGCCCGGTTAGGGCGGCGACGGCGGCGAGCTGTGAGAAGCCGGGCGTGCACGAATTGCAGTTGATCACTAACCGGGTGACTTGCTCGGCCAGGACAGGCGGCATCACTCCGTAGCCGAGACGCCAGCCGGTCATGGCATAGGTCTTGGAGAAGCCGTCGAGGATAATCGTCCGCTCCAGCATCCCTGGCAGACTGATCACGCTCGGCGCCGATCCTTCGTAGACCATGCGGGTGTAGATCTCGTCGGAGAGCACCAGGAAATCGTGTTCGACTGCCAGCCGGGCCAGCCCCTCAAGCGCAGCGGCGCCGATGATCCCCCCGGTCGGGTTGTGTGGTGAGTTGACGATGACCAAACGGGTACGTTCGGTAACAAGTGATTCCAACTCCGCGACGTCGAAGCCGAAATCATTCT
>DASRZB010000195.1:0-2149 GCA_035653855.1 Acidothermaceae bacterium
GCGCGCTTGAGGTCCATCGTCGCTGCGACCTGGACCTTGCGCGGCGCACGGCCGGTCCGGTGTAACTGCAGTTCCGGTATAGCTGTCAACCATTTCCCCTGGACCAGCGTCTACTTGGCACTCACACCTTTGCCGGGGAAATTTGTCGGGGGAAACATGACAGGCATCCGAACCACCACAGTTGGCGTCGCCGTCCTCGGCGTCGGGCTCCTACTCGCAGGATGTGCGAGTCCGGGGGCCAAGATCGCAGCTCTGGTCGCGCCAGCTGCAACGACTCCAACGACTCCCTCGGCTCCGCCCGTTGCGGCGACGACCGCCGCCACTGCATCGCCGTCCGCGAGTGCATCACCGTCGGCCAGCACCCCGCCGTCCGTCTCGGCCCTGCACTTCACGACCCCCGACGACGCGATGCGGTACCTGGTCGCCGCCTACAACAACCACGACATCGCCGCCGAGATGCATGTGACCACGCCGGATTCGCGCGCAGCCCTAGAGACCGAGCGCCAGTGGGTCAACACGTTCAGCTTCCATAGCTGCACGGTGAACCCCGGCGGCGGCGACTACAGCTGCCAGTTCGACATGGTCTCGAAGGTACCGACGACTGACCAAGGCACGGACGGGTTCGGCGACGACCTGCAGAAGATGGGCGAGATCACCGTCCTGGTCGCGCCGGCCGGGCGGCCTGGCTGGTACATGTACTACAACGAAGGCTGCGGCGATGCCCTCACGCTTTAAGGAGTGACGGATGCCACACCGCCTCGGTTGGGAGCGGAGCCAGCGCCGGGCGTAGGTTGTGCTCCCGTATGACCCGTAACGATGCGGGCGGCACGAGAAGGCGGGGCCGATGTCCGTCCAGAGCAGGGCCCCGGCCGCGGGTGGCCAACCCCCGGAAGGCCGGGTCGGACGCCGAGCGGCCATTAGCGCGAAGACCTTGCGCACCGACCGCTGGTGGATCCAGCCTGTCGTCACCTTCGTCGTGCTGTTCAGCTTCATCATCTACTCGACGTGGGCCGCGTTCATCGACCGCGACTACTTCTTCGAGCCGTACATCTCGCCGTTCTACTCCCCGTGCCTCGCTATCAAGTGCGGCACGGTGCCGGGCTCGCACGGCGTCCCGCACCTGGGCATCTTCGGGCATTGGTGGTTCACGTCACCGGCGATCATCATCTTGATCGTGCCGCTCGGCTTCCGGATGACCTGCTACTACTACCGCAAGGCCTACTACCGGTCGTTTTGGCTGTCACCGCCTGCTTGTGCAGTTGCCGAGCCGCACGCGAAGTACACCGGCGAGACCCGCTTCCCGCTGATTATCCAGAACGTCCACCGGTACTTCTTCTACCTCGGGTTTCTGCTCAACATCATCCTGACGTACGACGCGGTCATTGCGTTTCGCAATCACCACGGCGCCTGGGGTCACGCGGGCCTCGGCACCTTGGTGCTCGTGCTTAACGCAGTGTTCTTGTGGTCGTACACGGCGTCCTGCCATTCATGCCGCAGCATCATCGGCGGCCGCCTGAACCATTTCTCCAAGCATCCGGTGCGCTACTGGATGTGGGGTCAGGTCAGCAGGCTGAACCGCTACCACATGCAGATCGCCTGGGTTTCCCTGCTGTGGGTGGCATTTTCGGACGTGTACGTACGGCTGGTCGCGTCCGGCACGATCACCGACGTGAGGTTCTTCTGACATGACCGAGACTGAACGGCATTCCTACGACGTCGTCGTCATCGGGGCTGGCGGCGCCGGCTTGCGCGCGGCGATCGGTGCACACGAAGCCGGTGCTAAGACTGCTGTCGTCTGCAAGTCATTGCTCGGCAAGGCACACACTGTCATGGCCGAAGGCGGCATCGCTGCGGCGATGGGCAACGTCTGGAGCGAAGACAACTGGCAGGTGCATTTCCGCGACACGATGCGCGGCGGCAAGATGCTCAACAACTGGCGCATGGCCCAACTGCACGCGCAGGAAGCGCCCGACCGGGTGTGGGAGCTCGAGAGTTGGGGCGCACTGTTCGACCGCACCAAGGAAGGCAAGATCTCCCAGCGTGACTTCGGCGGCCACCGCTACGCGCGGCTCGCCCATGTCGGCGACCGCACCGGCCTGGAAATGATCCGCACGCTGCAGCAACGCGCGGTCGCGATCGGTATAGACGT
>DASRZB010000196.1:0-4113 GCA_035653855.1 Acidothermaceae bacterium
TCGGTCTGCGGCTGTGGGAACTTGCGTCGCACGCGCCGCGATCGGTCGGGCTGCGCGACTCAGCGCTGCCGATCATGGAGGACTTGTACGAGGCAACGCACGAGAACGTGCAACTCGCCATCATCGACGGCACGGATGCGGTCTACGTCGAGCGGATAGCGGGCCGTGACTCCGTGCAGGTGCTCACCCGTCCCGGTCTTCGGCTCCCTGTTCACGCGACCGCCGTCGGGTTGGTGCTCCTCGCGCACGCCTCGCCGGAGACGCAGGAGGAAGTGTTGAGCTCACCGCTGGCGCGCTATACCCGTTACACGATCACGGACCCACGCCGGTTGCGGCGGATTCTCGCGGAGGTACGGCAAGTCGGATACGCCATCAGCGACCGGCAGATCCAGCTCATCTCTTCCTCAGTCGCCGCACCTGTTCGGGACAGTTCAGGTGCGGTCGTCGCCGCAATCTCCGTTGTCGTCAAGACGAGGGACAACATCTCAGCCCAGTACGTACCCGCCGTGATGGCGGCTGCGCGCGGTATCTCGCGCGCTCTGGCGTGATGGTCAGCCGGCTTGCGACTGGAGTTGCTTGGCAAGGACATCGAGCACCCGATAGCAGGGGAGCACGCCCGCAACGCTGGAGTTTGGCTCGCGGCCCTCGTTGATGGCGGAGACGAACTCGCGGTCCTGAAGCTCGATACCGTTCATCGACACCGCGACGTGCGAGACGTCGACGGGCTCGTCCTTACCTGTGAGCAGATCGTCATAGCGGGCAAGGTAGGTGCCGTTATCGCAGATGTAGCGGAAGAACGTCCCGAGCGGGCCGTCATTGTTGAAGCTGAGCGACAGCGTGCAGATCGTGCCGCTCGACGTCCGCAACTGGATCGACATATCCATGGCGATCCCGAGGACAGGGTGGACGGGTCCTTGCACGGCGTTCGCGATGGCGACGTCCTCCCCCGTCTGATACTGGAAGAGGTCGACCGTGTGAGCCGCGTGGTGCCACAGCAGGTGGTCCGTCCAGCTTCGCGGCTGGCCAAGAGCGTTCATGTTCGAACGCCGGAAGAAGTAGGTCTGCACGTCCATCTGCTGGATCGACAGCTCCCCGGCCGCGATCTTGTTGTGCACCCACTGATGTGAGGGATTGAACCTGCGGGTATGCCCGACCATCGCCACTAACCCGGTCTCCCGCTGCGCGTCGTCAACTGCCAGCGCGTCCGCAAGGTTGTCGGCGAGCGGGATCTCGACCTGCACATGCTTGCCCGCGCGCAACGTCGCGATCGACTGCGCAGCATGCATTTGCGTCGGCGTGCAGAGAATAACCGCGTCGACGTCATCGTGCGCAAGAGTCTCGTCGAGGTCGGTGGTTGCGTGGGGAGCGCCGTACTTTTCGGCCACCTCGCGCGCCTGCTCGATGCGACGGCTGACGATAGAGGTGATCTCGACGCCGTCGATGTTCTGCAAGGCGTCAAGGTGCTTGATGCCGAACGCGCCGGCACCGGCGACGGCGATGCGCATTCCTGCCTAGCTTTCGGGCCGGACAACGATGTGTCCGACAGCAGTATTCGACGCGGGCACATGGTAGAAGCGGTAGAGCTCCTTGATGTTCGGCCCCATCGCTCCACGCATGATCAGCCACATCACCATCTCGACGCCCTCAGAACCCGACTCGCGCAGGTACTCAAAGTGTGGCATTTTGCGGAGCAGTTCAGGGTCGGCCGTCAGGTTGTCGAGGAAGGCGGTGTCGAACTCCTTGTTGATCAGCCCCGCACGCGGACCTTGCAACTGGTGACTCATGCCACCGGTGCCCCAGACCTGAACGTTCAGGTCTTCTGGGTAGCTCTCGATTGCCCGTCGCAGTGACTGTCCGAACAAATAGCACCGGTTGCCGGTCGGCGGTGGGTACTGCACAACGTTGACTGCTAGCGGAATGACCTTTACCGGCCACGCTTCGGGCTGGCCGTACACGAGCGACAGCGGAACGGTTAAGCCGTGGTCGACCTCGAGCTTGTTCATGATGGTCAGGTCGAACTCGTCGAGAATCATCTCCTGGGCGATGTGCCATGCGAGGTCAGCATGGCCCTCGACGACGGGTACAGGTCGAGGGCCGTAGCCCTCATCAGCCGGCTCGAAACTGTCGGCGCAGCCAATGGCGAACGTCGGGATCATCTCAAGAGAGAACGCCGAGGCGTGGTCGTTGTAGACGAGGAAGATGACGTCGGGCTTTTCTTCCTTGATCCATTGCTTGGTCCACTCGTAGCCCTTGAACAGCGGGCGCCAGTAGTCGGTCCCGGTTTTGCCGAGGTCGATCGCGGCTCCAATGGCGGGCACATGACTCGTTGTCAAGCCTGCAGTGATTGTGGCCATGTCAGCGGTGCTCCTTGATCGAACGGTTGCCTTCTATCGACCGGCCACCCGCCAGCATCATCGCGGCGTACTCCTCGACGGTCATGTCGGTCATGGTGCTGACGGCCTGCTGGAAGCTGAGACCGTCGGTGGCGAAGATCTTGGCGAGGAAGTAGATGTTGCCGCCCTCGCGAATCGCGGCGTTGTAGTCGCGAGTGAGAACCGCTTGCTTCTGGGCCTGCGTCATCGGCCACTCGTCGACGTAGGCTCGCTCGTCGGCCTTGAAGCGCGCGCGATTCTCCGCCTTCATCAGGCTCATGCAGAACTGATTCAGCGGGTAGCCCTTGCGCGAGCGTTGCGCGGTGAACACCGTGGTGCCGGGGATGTCGTCGAACTCGGAGACGTCCACGCCTACTCTCCTTCCCAGTAGAGCCGCATCGGGTTGTCGATGAGCAGTTTGTGCTGAAGCTCTTCCGTTGGCGCTACCCGCGGGATGAGATCGACGAGCGTGCCGTCGTCCGGCATGTGAGTCTTGAGATTCGGATGCGGCCAGTCGGTGCCCCACAAAACGCGATCGGGGAAAGACTCGACGATGTTCCGGGCGTAGGGCACGAAGTCGTCGTACGTCGCAGGGCCGCTCACCGAGAGCCGCTCGGGGCCGCTCACCTTTGACCAGATGTTGGGATGCTCGGCCATGAGTCTCACGAACAGGCTGAATTCAGGGCCGTCGATGGGTTGCGTCACGTCGGGGCGGCCCATGTGGTCGACGACGACCGTCGTCGGCAACGACGTGAAGAAGTTCCAGCGCTCGGCGAGGTCAGCGGCTTCGAAATACACGACGATGTGCCAGCCGAAGGGTGTAATCCGGTCGACGAGACTCAGGTAATAGGCATCGGGTTTAGGATCGACCAGCCGTCTCACGAAGTTGAATCGCACGCCGCGCACGCCAGCGTTATCGAGCGACTTCAGTTCGTCGATGGTGATGTCTGGCTTGATGGTCGCCACCCCTCGGGCCAGACCGTTCGCCGCGCCGAGCGCATCGACCATCGCCCGATTGTCGGCTCCGTGGCAGGTGGCCTGGACGATGACGTTTCGAGACAGCCCCAGAAAGTCGCGGGTCGCGAAGAGAAGATCCTTGCCGGCGTCGCACGGCGTGTACTTCCGCTCGGCTGCGTAAGGGAACTCATCGCCAGGACCGAACACATGACAATGTGCGTCGACCGAACCGGGCGGCGGTCTGTAGCTCGGCTTGGACGGGTTCGGGTCGAACGGCAACCAATCGGCGTCCATCTGAAAGGTCTGTCCCATCACAGTCCTCGCTCGACGAGGATGGCGTCGAGCCGTGGATAGACCCGCCGGGCGTTGCCGGAGAAGACGGCATCCTTCACCGTCGGCGACACGTCGAGCGCGTCGACGTAGCGCTTGGTGTCGTCGAAGTACTGCCCAGTTTCGGGATCAATGCCGCGGACCGCGCCAACCATCTCCGAGCCGAACAAGATGTTCTTAGGATCAATCACTTCGAAGAGCAGGTCGATGCCGGGCTGGTGGTAGACGCAAGTGTCGAAGTACACGTTCTTCATGAGGTGCTCGGAGAGCGGCGGCTTGCTGAGCATGTCGGCCAGGCCGCGGTACCGGCCCCAGTGGTAAGGAACAGCCCCGCCGCCATGCGGGATCACAAAGCGCAGTGCGGGGAAGTCCGAGAATAGATCGCCCTGCAGGAACTGCATGAACGCGGTCGTATCGGCATTGATGTAGTGCGCACCGGTCGCGTGGAAGTTCG
>DASRZB010000197.1:0-2137 GCA_035653855.1 Acidothermaceae bacterium
CCCGCCTTCTCCGCGCCATGGGCGAGCTCGATCGTGTGCCGCGTGTCATTCGTACCCACGCCCGCCACAACCTTGGCGCGGTCGCCGACGGCTTCGAGCACAGCTCGCAGCAGGGCGTCCTTCTCCTCGTCGGTCGTCGTCGGTGATTCACCGGTGGTGCCATTGATGACGAGGCCGTCGTTGCCGTGGTCAACGAGATAGCTCGCCAACTGCTGGGCACCGTCAAGGTCGAGCCCTCCGTCGGCGGTGAACGGGGTCACCATCGCCGTCATCACGCGACCGAAGGGCGGTGTCGTCGTACCCAAGTTCGGGGTGGCCATGGCTGCAACGGTACCGGTAGGGCGCCCGTTGACGAATCCCGTTACGGGCTGACCCGCCCGTGAGCTTCAAACGCGGCGTGGGTCAGCGGCATGAGGGCCGCCCACTCGGCTTCCATCCTTTCGGCGACCATCTCGATCTCGCGTTGTGGAAAGCTCGGGAAGCGGCTGTCTTCATGCCTCGTGCGAAGCGACAGCAGCGCCATCAGCGACCTCGCGTTGCACGTGACGTACATCGACGAGAACGTTGCCACCGGCAGCACGCCGCGCGCGACCTCACGCGCGATACCGGCCGACAGCATTTCGAGGTAGGCGGCGTAGGCCTGCTCGCACGCCGCTTTCGTCGCCCGCTCTGCGATCGCATGCTGCTCCGCCGTACCCGGGGTGAAGATGTAACGCCCGGGCTTGCCTTCCTGAACGAGAAGACGGTCGGGCCCGGGCACGTAGAACACCGGCTCGAGCTGCCGGTAGCGGCCGCTCTCTTCGTTGTAGCTGAAACCGATCCGATGCCGCATGAACTCGCGGAACACGAAGATGGGCGCGGACACGAAAAACGTCATCGAGTTGTGCTCAAACGGCGTGCCGTGGCGATCACGCATCAAATAATTGAGTAGGCCCTGCGATCGCGACGGATCGGCGTTTACGTCGTCGAGCGAGGACTCGCCCTTCGTCGACACGCGCGCCGCGAACAGCACGTCTGCGTCGCTGGCCACCTGCTTAATCAGCTCGACAGTGACGTCACTGCGGAACCGCGGCTGCAACGCGTCGGCGGCGGTCTCTGGGAGCACCGCCCCTACAGCTGGCGCCGTCCCGGCACCTGGTGTCTCGGACATGACCGACACCATAGTCAGCAGTCGACCGCTGGCCGGACGCGGACAGTCGTGCCGCGGGTAGCGGACGGGACGGCGAGGGGCTGAGCTCGGCGCGCCGACTCGGCGTCCAGTCGCAACCGGGCAGGCCAGACCGGCAACCGCCGCGACGCCCGCCTCGCGGGAGCCGCTGCAGCCTGTGCCCGCAGCCTGCTCCGTGCCGCTTGGGTCCTCAATTCCGCAATGTGCTCTTCGGCTATCCGCTGGCTCACATATCCGTTCATCGCCTGCTCCTCCGGGGACTTCTTGAGCGCCGCCCGTGCGATCGCTCATCATCAGTTCTATCCGTGGCCACTGACACTTTCGGGCCTCTGCGAGGATGGCGCGATGTCCACGCCTGCACGGCCACAGGCCGACGGCAGCGTGCGCCTGGCGACGACCGATGACGCGGCCACAATTGCCTCGATCCAGGCGGACGCGTTGCGGCAGAGCTACTCAGCGCTACTGCCCGAGCCCGCAATCGACGGGTTCGACCTCGCTGCCGCAACCAACGGCTGGACCACCGCCATCAGCAGTCCGCCGTCACCGCGCCATCGGGTATTTGTGGCAGTCGATCTCGCTGGCGTGGTCGGGTTCGCTGCGTCCGCGCCTGCTGCGGATGCGGACCTCAATTCTGAGCGGGACGCCGAATTGCCCGCGTTCCATATCGCTCCAGCACAAACCCGTCTGGGGCACGGCAGCCGGCTGATGGCAGCGGTCGTCGATCACGCGCAGGACGACGGTGTGAGCCGGCTTGTTATGTGGGTCTTCGCGGCCGACGACCCGCTGCGAATGTTCCTGCGCGACAGCGGCTGGGAGCCCGACGGATCGACGCGTGACCTCGACGTCGGCGAGCTGCTACACCAGGTTCGCATGCATACCGCCATCAAGGATGCGCCCGACCTGATCGCCTAGTCCGGCAGCGTCGGCCACTCCGGTTGCCAGGCGTCGTTGTCCGACGGTCGCAAGAAC
>DASRZB010000198.1:0-6852 GCA_035653855.1 Acidothermaceae bacterium
CGAACACCTCTACGTCGGACTCACCCGCGGACGCCACGAAAACCACGCGTATGCGGCGCCGCCAGTCGACGACGACCACGCGCACCCCACCACCGGGGACACCGGCGCACGCCAGATGCTCCACGCGGCGCTTGCCCGGAGCGGGAGCAACGACGCCGCCCACACCCTGCTCGACCGCGCCAACGCCACCAACCGACCCCCACTGCCAATACCATCCGCGGCAGCTATCCAGACGGCCGCCGCGGAGGAGGCAGCGGCCCGCAGCCGCCGACTCGCCACCCAACAAATCATCGACCAACACCGGCACGCCGAACGCGGAACCGGCCGCGGCATCGGCATCTGAACTGTTGCCGACCTGCTGAAGGTGTCCCGAGCCATGCCGTCGGCTGATCCGGGCCGCGAAATAGCGACGCGCCGGCCAAACGAAAGTCATGCCGCACCATGCGCTTTCGCGCTCCACAATGCCGTCCGACGTCAGCTGGCCGTGACGAGTCCCGGTGACAAATGGGTGACAAATGATCAAGGACACGACCATCAAGATCGATGATCATGCCCTTGACCTGCGGTTATTTAGTAGCGGGGACAGGATTTGAACCTGTGACCTCTGGGTTATGAGCCCAGCGAGCTACCGAGCTGCTCCACCCCGCGTCGGCTCTGTCACTTTACGTCAACTATGCGGCGCCCACAAATCGCACGCCGGCACCGCTCCTATGGCGACGCGCTCGGTGAGGTCGCGCTGCTGGTCGGCGATGGCAGGGTTGAAGGGCTGGGTGACAGGGTCGGCGACAACACCCCAGCAGCCTTCGCCAGGGCCGCCGCGAGGCGTTGTTGAGCCAACCCGTAGGCCGCGAAGTCGCCCGCTTTCAGCGCAGCTTGACCATCGGCGTACGCCTGCTGTGCCGCGGCGATGTCGGCCGCCAAATCCGACGGCACGAGCAGCGACGGTGACGATGACGGACTCGCCGGCCCGGACGGCGGCGGGCTGGTCGAGCCTGGTGGCGCACTGCCAGTCGGACCAGTACCTGTTGAACCGGAACTCGCCGACCCCGGCGGCGCGCCGGCAAGACTGGCGATCGCTGCCGGATACGTGCTCTGGAAGCCGATGTTGTTACCGAAGGAAACGAGCACCTTCTGTAGCAACGGATAGCTGCCCTGGCCACCCGCCGCCTTCACGTACACCGGCTCGACGTATAGCAAACCACCCGCGACCGGCAACGAAAGCAGGTTGCCGTATGTGACGCCGGCCGCGCCGCCCTGCACGCGCAGGATGTTCAGGGTGGTCTGCACGTTGGGATCGGACTCGAACTGGTTTTGCACCTGGCCCGGCCCGCTGATCAACAGGCTTCGCGGCAACTGAAGGACCCGGATCGTCCCGTAATCGGGGCCCGGATCGCTGTCGACGGCCATGAACGCCGACAGGTTGGTTCTTCCTTGAGGTACGAAAGTCGTCGTTAGCGAGAACGTCGGCTTGGGTTGATCCGGCATCTTCAACGTGAGGTAGTACGGCGGCTGCGCTGGCTGCGGCGCGGCTTGTGTCGGATCGGCCGGCACCTGCCAGAAGTCCTGCTGGCCATAAAACGCGTGCGGGTCAGTCACGTGGTATTTCGCGAGCAGATTCCGCTGCACCTTGAAGATGTCTTCGGGATACCGAACGTGAGCCAGCAACTGCGTACTCATCGCAGATTCCGGCTTCACAGTGCCGGGGAAGACCTTCATCCACGTCTTGAGCACCGGATCCGTGGCGTCCCACGCGTAGAGCGTGACGGCTCCGGTGTAGGCATCGACGGTCGCCTTGACCGAGTTGCGAATGTAGTTGATTGTCTCGCTCGACTGCGCTTTCGTCGTGGCGGTCTCGGTGTTCGTGTCTTGCGTAATCGCGTTCAGATTCTCTCGTTGTGAGTAGGGGAATCCGTCGCTCGTCGTGTAGCCGTCGACAATCCACACCAGTTGACCGTTGACGATCGCCGAGTAAGGGTCGCCGTCGAGGGTGAGGTACGGCGCTACCTTTGCCACTCGCTGCCGTGGGTCGCGGTCATACAAAATTCGCGAGTCTGAGTTGATGCCGTCGGACAGGATCAGGTTCTTGTCACCGAACCGCAATGCGTACTCGAGTTGCCGGAACGTCGAACCGATCGATACTCCGCCGCCACCCGTGTAGGTGTTGTACTGCTGCCCATTGCCGCCGTTGGTCGGATAGTCGTACTCCCGAGGCGTTGCTCCGGCAGGTTGGCCGACAACGGAGAACGACGTCTCGCCCTCGCCGAAATACACCCGCGGCTGGAACGTCCCGAGGCTGCCGGTGACCGGAATGTTGGACTCGATGAACGACGGACGGCCGTCGTTGTCGACACCGTCGCCGGGGGCCGCCACGAATCCGTAACCATGGGTGTAGACGAGGTGCTCATTGATCCACGACTTTTGGCTCGTGGGAACTCCCGCGAGGTTGAGTTCGCGGGTGGCGACAACGGCGTCCTGCTCTTGGCCGTTGATGATGTAGCGGTCGACGTCCAGCTTGTCGATGTTGTAGAAGTTACGGAACTGCTGCAGCTGGTTGTAGGTCGGCGGCAGTACCGCGTTGTCGAGCAACCTGACCCCGGCGCCGATCGCAGTGCTGTTGGTCAGTGCGCTTGCGCTTACGGTTGTCGTGGCTGCATACGGGGTTACTTTGACCTTGTCGAGACCGTACGCGTAGCTCGTCTCCTGGATGTTGCGCCCAATGTAGGGCGCTTCCTTGTCGGCCTCGCTCGGCTTCACCTGGAAGTTCTGCACAATCAGCGGATAGATGCCACCGATGATGACCGCCGAGAAAACCAGCAGTCCGAAGGAAACCGCGGGTAGCAGCCAGCCGGTACGGAAGATCGTTGCAACAAACAACGCGGCACACAGCAATGAGATGATGAGCAGAATCTCCTTGGCAGGCAGCACGGCGTGCACGTCTGTGTAAGACGGCCCTTGCACGGCGCCGCGGCTGGAGAACGCTAGGCCGAATCTGTCGAGGTAGTAGGCGATCGCCTTGCAGACGACGAACACGAACAGCAACAGCGCGAGGTGAGTGCGCGCTCCCCTGGTCACTCGCTCGCCAGGTGTCCGGAAGGCGACGCCGCCGAACACGTAATGCGACGCAAGCGTGAGCAAAGTGCAGACGACGACCAGAGCCATGACGTAACCGAGGATGAATCTCTGGAACGGTAAAATGAATGCAAAGTACGAGACGTCGCGGTGAAATTGCGGGTCCTTGTGGCCAAACGAGGTCGCGTTGCTCCACAACAGCCAGGTCTGCCAACGTCCCGACGCTGCCGTTCCGAAGATCAGCCCGAAGAACGCCGCGACGGCGCCGAATATCCACCAGCGCCGCGGTTCGATCACGGTGCGGTAGCGGTCAAGAATGACCTGCTCGACTGACGACGCTCGAAACGCTGGACGCAGCCGGTACGCGAGATAGACGTTGCCGAACGTCATCGCCGCCATGAAGAGACCGAAACCCCCGAACAGGGCCAACCTCGTTACCAGCTTGGTGGTGAAGACCTCGCCAAATCCAACGGAGTCGTACCACAGGTGCTCCGTGTCGATGGCGACGAACAGCGCGATCGCCACAATGAGGACGACGACAATCCCGAGCGTGATCAGGAACGGCTTTCCCCAACTCGGAAACTGCGGCCGTGGGATGGGCTGACGCGGGCCACCGTTACCGGCGCCATACGGTCGCCGCTCGGGGCGGGGAAACGTCACGCAGACCTCGCGATGTCCTGCCCGGGAAGTGACCGGGATCGGCGCCAGCGGCGAGGGCACCGAATCGGGCCGCGCCGGGCGGCAACGCCGCCGTGCGATCAACCTACCGAAAGTGGCCCGGTCGGGAGCGCATCGCCGTCCGGCAAGATGTCCCACGTGATCGAGCCACCGGACGCTCAGCGTGATGAGCCTCGCCGCAGCGAGCCCCTGCTCGAGGCCATAGCCGAGGTCGACCGGCATCTGGCCCAAGGAGGGTGGGACCAGCCGACCCGCCTCTACGCACTCGTCCGCACAGCCGACTTGCTCGCCTCGGAACCGGCGCTCGCGCAGACTCTCGGCCTCCCACCGACGCCAGACGCCGATGCGTTGACCCCTGTCGAACAGGACTCACTGCCGACGGGCACGCCGCTGGACGAGTGGCTCGCGGAGATTGGCTGGCCTGCTGAGGTGGCGGGCTGCGCGTTGTCGCAGGAGGTGCTGACCCTGCCGCCATCGGTGGAGGCAGATCTTCCTGCGGACGCCGATGCCGTGGCGTGGGCCGTCACTCACCCGTTGCGCCGTGAGGTCCGGATGCTGGTCGGCGTCCTGCGTGATGGTTCACGGACGGCGACGCTGCGAGTTCGCGGCGTCGCTGACCAGCCTGACGACGTGGTGAGCGGCACAGACCTAGTGCCGCTCTTAACCGACGCGCTTGCGGCGACGTTGGTCGACTGACCCCTCAGCTGTCGCAGCGGCTACTTCGCCGGACAGGTTGGCACGTCGGTGGCGCCTGCGTTGATTTGCTTTAGCACATCGACTGCCGAAGTCAACGTCGTGATCGGGACAAGGCGAAGGCCATGCGGGACGGTGGTCAACGCCTCCGCGCAATTGGATTTGGGCACCAGGAACACGGTGGCGCCTGCACTGCGGGCGCCGGCCATCTTCTGGATCACACCGCCAATCGCACCGACGTTTCCGTCGGCGTCAATAGTGCCGGTCACGGCGATGGTGCGACCGCCGGTCAGATTGCCGTCGGTGAGCTTGTCGATGATGCCGAGGGCGAATGCCGTTCCCGCACTCGGCCCGCCCACGTCGGCCAGGTTGATATTGATCGCGAACGGCTTGGTGAAGCTGTCGACCACGCTGATCCCGATCGTCGGCGTCGTGGAGCCCTTCGCGGGTGGTTGCAGGGTCACGGGGACATCGAGCTGCGTCGTCCCGCGCACCACATGCAAGACGACCTGGTCACCAGGCTTGTGCGTCGCGTCGAGCTTCAGCAAGTCCGCGCTGTTCGTCACCGTCGTGTTATCGACACCGACGATGATGTCGTCGTTCATCAACTTTCCTTTGAGCGCAGGCAAAACCACGCTGGCGATGTCGACCCCTGGGGTGAGCGGGTACTTCAAGTAGCGCAGCGCGGCGACCTTGGCTTCCTCCTGCGACTCGATCATGTCGTTGTTGTCCTGCGTCGCGACTTGCTGCGGCGTCGTTCGCGAATCGGGGTAGAGCAAGCGCCGGGGAATCACCGCATTGCTGCGCTTCCACCAGCCCAGCAGCACCTGAAACGCCGAGATGTTCTGCCGGGGACCACCGGACTCGCTCACGGTGACCAGATAGATGCGACCCTTAGGCGTCGCGGTCGGGTGCGCGATCGTGATCAAAGGCTTGCCCTGCGCCGTGCCGAGCGTGTCAGTGACAGGGCCCGGCGCATCCTCCACGTAAGGCGCTGGCAGGTGCATGCCGATGAACGCGAGGACCACGGCCAAGACGCCCGACACGAGCAGAGTCGTTGCCTGGCGTCGCATGACGACCAGCTTAGTTGCGCTTCCGAAACGCCAGAGCCGCGACCTTGGGGGGAGGTCACGGCTCTGGTGTTTCTGCGGTGCAGCCCTGGGGGGAGCTGCCTGCTCTCGGAGCTGGGGGGCTCGGGAGCTGGGGGCTTTGAGTTGCGGTTACCGCACGAAATATCCGGTGCCGCGCTCGCGGCGACTGCCGAAGGCCGGCTCCAGAACCTGGGCCGCGGGGCGGTCAGGCTCGGCACCGGGCTGGCCGAAGAAGGCAGGCTCTTCGGTCGGCGAGGCGAATGCGATCTGAACGGGCGGCAGGAACTCGCGCTCGGGGACGAGAATGCCAGTTGAGGAACCATCCATTCCCGACGACTCGGAGGGCGCCAACCGGTCGAGGCTCACGCTGTCGTCGTCGGTGGCGTAGCTCTCGATCACTTCGGCAATCGTCGTGAGTGCGGCCGTGGTATCGACAGCGTCCATCTGCGCGGTCTCCGCGCCTTCTTCGGAGTTCGGGATCTCGACTCGGTACCACGTCTTGAACGACAGTGGAACCTCGGTCAGCGTGTGAACGGACGCCTCGCTGACGTTCTCGACGTTGCGCAGGTGCTCGACGAACCGGGCTGCGTCATCGACGGTGGCAAGACGACGGAAGGCGGGGGTGCCGTCCGGCGCTGGGAAAAATACGACATGTTCCACTGTGCCTCACTCAGACGGCTGGGCCGAGCGGTGACCGCGCAGACCCTAGCTATTGGACGCTGACGATCCATAGATCGGCATCCGCAGCAGGCAACCTTGAGCCGACGAGCCCCCAACTTGCGTCGGCAAACGGGCGAATTATTCGGTGCGAGCAACCGACGGTGCCGGCTCGTCGAGCCTGCTCGGATCAGCTGAATCGTCGGAATGAGTGCCGTTTGGGTGGCCCAGTTGTTGCCATGCCCCCGGACTCGCCGTGCTGGCCGCCAGAGCGCGACGAAATCTCGAGAAGGACGCCATCGAATCCTGCATGGCAGCGGGTCGCGGGGGTCGGCTGCGGATGGACGCCCAGATCGTTCCCACGATCAAAGCGGCGACCGGAATCATCAACCACAGCAAGACTTTCATGGGTCCAGCGTAGTCTCGACGCCCACCCAAGCGACTGCGCCATCGGTAAAGCTTTGCTGTTTCCAAATGGGCACGCGGGCCTTCAGCTCGTCGATCAACTCCTTGCCCGCAGCAAAAGCCTCCCCACGGTGCCCAGCGGCAACGGCGACGACGACCGCGAGATCGCCGATGGCAAGCAGGCCGGTGCGGTGGACGGCGGCGACAGCAATGGCGTCGTGCTTTTCGGCAACCTCCTTGGCCACCTCTCGCAGGACGA
>DASRZB010000199.1:0-11379 GCA_035653855.1 Acidothermaceae bacterium
CGGTCGGGCCATTTCGGACATCCTGCGCGAACGGCAGTATTTAAGCCATGGGGCCGGCGTAGCCGTCGGCACCGAAATGTTCGGATAGTGGGGGGTCGGCACACGCCGTCCCGAAATCATCAGGGCCGGCGCTCGCCGACCCAAATGTAGAGGACCGACATCCGCCGGTCCGCGAGGAGGAACTTCCCTTGGCAAGCACGCGCACACCCGAGGCTGAGCCGCTATTGACCCCGGCCGAGGTGGCGACGATGTTCCGTGTCGACCCCAAAACGGTCACACGTTGGGCGAAGGCGGGCAAGCTCACGTCGATCCGCACGCTCGGTGGACACCGCCGCTACCGCGAGACTGAGGTTCGGGCTCTGCTGGGCGGGATTCCGCAACAGCGCGAGAGCGACTAGCTCGACCTCGGCACAGCTCACCCGCGTCAGCACTGAAGGCGTCGACTACCAATCTGGGAGTCGGCGCCTTTTGGCTGTCCGGATCGGTCGGTCGGTTCAGGAACCGTCACGGGAGTCCGATGCGTTGGTCAAGGCGGGCAAGCAGTTAGGCTGAGCGCAGCGAAGCTCAAATGTAGGGCTTGGAACCGAGCGCACAAGTAGAGTCCGCCGCGGGGCGAACCAATGAGAGGTACCGGATGGCTGACGGGCGCGACGACAAGGGTCGGACGTCGACCAAGTACGCCGCCAAGAAGGCAGCCACCGAGCGCATTGCCGCTCAACGCGCCGCGCAGCAGCGTGCCGACCGCAAGCGCAACCTGCTCATGGCCGGTGGGGGTGTCCTCGCCGTCATCGTGGTCATCGGCGGCATCGTGCTCGCCGGGCTGCACACCAAGAAGGGCACCGGTTCGAGCGCCGTTCTCCCCGCCTCCTCGGCGGTCAGTCAGGCGGTCGCCACAGTCGCGACGTCCAGCCTGTCGGCGCAGCCTGATCTGAGCAAGGTGACCGGGCCACCGAGCGCGCTGAAGACCCCTGCACTGAAGGCCTCCAACGGCTTGCCCCAAGTTTTGTACGTCGGTGCTGAGTGGTGTCCGAACTGTGCGGCAACCCGTTGGTCGATGGCGGTTGCGCTGGCGCGCTTCGGCACGTTCAGCGGGCTGAGCACGACCTATTCGTCGTCGACGGACGCCAACCCGCACACGCCGACACTGTCGTTTCGTGATGCGTCGTACAAGAGCAGCTACATCGACTTTGACGCCAAGGAGCAGGTCGACGGCAACAACCAGCCGCTGCAGAGCCTGACCACCGCCGAGAACGCGCTCTTCGAGCAGTACGGCGGTGCCACACCGGGCAGCCCGGGCTATCCCTTCATTGACTTCGGTGGGAAGTGGCGGCAGAACGGTACGGCCTTCGACCCAGCGGTCCTCGCGGGCATGACGCCTGACCAGGTCGCCTCGACCATGGGCAATGCCACGTCAAAGGCGGGTGCGGCGATCCAAGCCAGCGCTGACGTCTTCACCGCAGAGATCTGCGATATGACGGGCGGCAAGCCGGCCAACGTGTGCACCGCAACAGGTGTCGTCACCGCAACGACTGCCCTCGCGTCTCTCGCTGCGAAGTAGCACGGTGGCGTCGAACCGGACGATCCCCCCGAGGGCGTCAGCGGTGTCACCGACGAGACAGTCGGGTGCCCCTGTTTGGGCCGCTCCGATCTGTCTGCTGCTGACCGCCATCGGCATCGGTATCGCCACGTACTTGACCATCGCCCACTACGACACCCACGTTTCGCTCGTCTGCTCCGCTAAGGGCGCGATCGACTGCGAGGCGGTCACCACCAGTGCGCAGTCGAAACTCTTCGGCCTGCCGGTCGCGCTTCTCGGCTTGGCCTACTTAGTCGGCATGGTGCCCTGGCACCTGCCGATCGCGTGGCGGTCTGCCGATCCACGCATCAAGTTCGGCCGGTTGCTGTACGGCCTGGCGGGAATCGGGTTCGTCTGCTACCTCGTTTACGCCGAGGCCGTGATCATCAAGAAGATCTGCCTGTGGTGCACCGGCGTCCACATCGTGACGCTGCTGATCTTCGTGGTCACCGTTTTCGCCAGCGCGCTCGCGATCCCCTACGACGCCGCGGCAGCCGGAGAGGACGACGATGACGTTGAAGATTCGGACAACTGACTGCGGCGCGGCTAACGAGTGAGGGTTCACGGTGGCTGACGGACGCGACGAGTCTGGACCTAGAGGCCGGAAGTATGCCGCCAAGAAGGCCGCCGCCGATCGAATCGCCGCTCAACGTGCGGCTGCGGAGCGAGCCGCCCGCAAGCGCAACCTGCTGATGGCCGGCGGTGGTGTCCTCGCCGTGCTTCTGGTCATCGGTGGCATCGTGCTCGCCGGCCTGCACACCAAGAAGGGCACCGGCTCCAGCGATGTCGTTTCCGCGTCGTCGGCGGTCACCCAGGCTATTGCCAAGACAGCTGCATTGACGACGGCGCAGCCTGACCTAAGCACCATCCTCGGTCCGCCGACGGCACTAACTGGAGCTGCGCTCAAGGCCTCCAACGGGTTGCCCCAGGTGCTATTCATCAGTGCCGAGTGGTGTCCGAACTGCGCGGCGATCCGCTGGCCGCTGACGATCGCGTTGAGCCGCTTCGGCACGTTCAGCGGCCTCACCACGACCTACTCGTCGACGACCGATAGCGATCCGCACACTCCGACGTTGTCGTACCGCGATTCCTCGTACAAGAGCAGCTACGTCGACTTCGACGGCAAGGAGCAGGTCGACGGTGCCAACAAGCCGTTGCAAGCTCTGACCACCGCCGAGAACGCGCTCTTCCAGAAGCTTGGCGGCACGACCAGCGATCCCAGTCCGGGGTACCCGTTCATCGACTTCGGTGGCAAGTGGAAGCAGAACGGGACCCCTTATGACCCCAGCATTCTGGCGGGTATGACGCCTGACCAGGTTGCCGCGACGATGAGCAACGCGACGACGAAGCCTGGTGCGGCGATTCAGGCGAGCGCGGACGTGTTCACTGCGGAGATCTGCAGCCTGACCGGCGGCAAGCCGGCCAACGTGTGCACCGCCGCGGGTGTGGCGGCGGCAACGACTGCCCTGGCGGCACTCACGAAATAGTTGGGCTACCGCGTCACTCGTCGATCGAGCTCATGCTGGCGTAACGGTCGCCCGCTGTCGCGCCCTTCGGTGCCGCCTCGTCGATCGCGAGCAACTCGGCGTCCGTCAGTGTCACGTCTGCACCGCCGAGGTTCTCCTCTAGGTAGCGCACGCGCTTCGTGCCGGGGATCGGGACGATGTCGTCGCCTTGGGCGAGCAGCCATGCGATCGCGAGTTGCCCAGGCGTGCAGCCCTTCGTCGCCGCGATTTCCTTTACCCGCTGGACGAGATCGAGATTGCGCTGGAAATTCTCGCCCTGGAATCGCGGCGCGTGCTTGCGGAAGTCGTCGTCGGCGAAGTCGTCGACGCTGGTGATCTGCCCGGTGAGGAAGCCGCGGCCGAGCGGGCTGTACGCGACGAATCCGATGCCGAGCTCGCGGACCAGAGGCAGGATTTCGTCTTCAGGATCACGAGTCCAGAGGCTGTATTCGGTCTGCAGCGCCGTAATCGGGTGGACGGCGTGTGCTCGGCGAATCGTCGTCGGCGAAGCTTCAGACAAGCCGAGGTGAGTGACTTTACCGGCCTCGACCAGCTCTTTCATCGCGCCGACGGTGTCTTCGATCGGCACGGTCTTGTCGACGCGATGCTGGTAGTACAGGTCGATGTGGTCGACGCCGAGCCGTTGAAGCGATGCGTCGCATGCGGCGTGCACATACTCGGGCTTGCCGTTGATGCCGAATCGGGTGCCGTCGGCACCGCGCTCGTTGCCGAACTTAGTGGCGACGACGACGTCGTCGCGACGGCCGGCGATCGCACGCCCGACGAGACGTTCGTTGGTAAAGGGCCCGTACATGTCTGCGGTGTCGAGAAAGATGCATCCCGCATCCAGCGCGTGCTTGATGACATCGAGTGACTCGGCGTCGTTGGTGTCGCCGTAGAACTCACTCATGCCCATACAGCCGAGGCCTAGGGCAGAGACGGCGAGCCGATTGTTGCCTGAACCGAGATAACGGGTTTGCAAGTCTGGAGCCCTTTAGTTGTTTTGGAGTGTGCAGCACCAGATGGTGAGTTCCCACGACAACCGGCTGCCGCGCTGCGAGAGGTGGATGGATCCTTCGTCCATGAGCTCTCGGACCATGGCCGAAGTGGCGACCACGTCGGGAAGCGGGAACTCCTTTTTAACGACCGGCTGCATCGCCGTTCCGAAGACCTTGGCTGCCGCGGCCAGGATCGCTGCGTCGTCTTGGATCGTGCCGGTCGGCAGATAGACCCTGCCCCCGGGCACCAGATAGTCGGCCACCTCGGCCAGCATCAGGACCGGCAACTCTGCGCCCGTGCGACCGCCGCCTTTGCCGTCAGGGAACCACCCAGTCACCTGGGCGATCACGTCAGGGATCCCCGAGACGTCGGCGATGACCACGTTGGCCTTGGTGTCCCCTAGCGGCTCAAGGAGATTGCCGCTCCGGAACTCGGCGACGTCGGACAAGCCCAGGCGAGCAGCGTTGGCCGCAGAACACGCAACAGAAGCGGCGGATAAGTCTGTACCGATCACCTTGGCGGCGCCGAGTTTCGCTGCGACCAGCGAAAGCACACCGCACCCGCAACCCGCGTCGACGACGATATCGCCGGGATCGACGCGCAACGCTTCGGCCAGCACTTTGCTCGTCGAGCTAGGGACGAAAACGCCGGGATCGACGACGACGTCGAACGGGCCAGCGACACCGCGCCAGGTGTACGTGCGGGCAGCCTCGTCGGTGTCGAGCATCGCGTTGTCGGACATCGGTGTCCCTCCCGCCTCTGTAGTTCCAGCTAACACCGTGTAGTTCCAGCTAACACCGTGTTCCCAGCCAACACCGGATTCCAGCCACGGCTTCAGCGACGGCTTTCAGCCTAAATGGCAGCGTGACTTTACCCAAATGATGCCAGGTCACAGAAACGAATCGACCGCAGGGTTTTTCGGGCGACCGGCGCCTTGAGTTCTCGGGGTTAGCTACTTCGTCGGTTGGTCGGTGAAGTTGCCGGTCCACAGCGCGCGCGAACCGGCTTCGCCGGTTCGGACCACCTGCTGCACAGCGCCAACGGAGATGGCAACGGCCAGGACGCCGACCACGACGCGACCGAGGGTCCCGTGCAGGGCAACTGAATCCGTACGTGACCACAGCCACACGAGGACCGCGATCACGAAGAGGCCGACCATCCAGGGCAGCATCTCTTTGCCGAGCGCGACGTGCTTGCGAATGAGCGGCGTGATCGTGACTCGGGCCTCCAGCCACTTGCCCGCGTGGGTCGTCACCGGAACGGTGATGAGGGCTCCCAGCGCGATGATCGGGGTGATGATCCCCAGGCGGCGGGCGGCGGTAGGCAAGAGCGCGGCCACGGCGAGGACCAGTGCGGCAATCGGGACGGCGGCCAGCACAAGGTGCACCAACAACACGTGGGCTGGCAGTCCCTGGATTTTGGTCGGGCCCATGAGTCTCCTCCGTGCCGACGGTTTGGGTGCCGACGGTTTGGTTCTACGAACGGCCCGCTCAGCCAGGCGGTTCACCGTTGCGGGCAGGGTCCACGCTCCCCAGAGGGTCAGGGCTACTGCCACTTCCAGGTCCCGGCGGAAGCGCCGAGGCCGGACGTGGTCGGGCACCCGCTGTAGTTGACGATGGGTGTCGACGTGGGCTGCAGGCCGCCGGCCTGGCTGTCCCACCAGTAGATGACGGTGCTCGAGAGCCCCCGAAAGCTCGCCTGACTGGTCGGCAGGGCTGAACCCTTGGTGTTGAACGCGGCTAGACAGAAACCGCCACTGGTCTGCTGGATCAAATAGACCGCAGTGTTTGGACTCACGTGGATGCTGATTCCGGCAGCTGCCAACGTGGTGGGGCTCAGCGCGGCGTAGTCGCCGCCAAGGTCGACCGCATAGGTCTCGATCTCAGAAGCGACGTTACGCAGGTCACTCTTGGCCGACGTGTTCGATGCGGTCTGCTTCTGGTGCAGGAAGATCGGGATCGCAATCGCGGCGAGGATCCCGATCACAATCATCACGACCAAGAGCTCGATGAGCGTAAAGCCCTCGTCGTCCCGCCGCTTGCTCAGTGATGTCAGCACCCGTCCCTATCGGGTCCGGCGAGTACCACCTGAGGACTCGAGCGAAGAAGAGGACGCGTTTGGTGGGGTGCGAGTGGCCAGGGACAGGATCGAACTGTCGACCTCCCGCTTTTCAGGCGGGCGCTCATACCGACTGAGCTACCTGGCCTTGCCAAATCTCGGGGCCTTGCCAAAATCTTGGGGCCGTGCCGACTGCTGGGCTTGCCACTACCAGTACTAGTGCGTGTTGCGGTCCCGACGGGATTCGAACCCGCGACCTCCGCCTTGACAGGGCGGCGTGAACTCCAGGCTTCACCACGGGACCATCTGTACTGCTACCGCTGCGTGGTCGTGCAACTGCTGAATTGCGACTTGCGTGCCCCCAACGGGATTCGAACCCGTGCCGCCGCCTTGAAAGGGCGGTGTCCTGGGCCACTAGACGATGGGGACGGTAGCCAGATTTGCGTCGATAGGCCACAGCCCCGGCGTCATCCGTCGGGGACTGGTCAAGCATAGGGGACGGCCCCGTGGTTTGCTGGCGGGGTGGTGGAGGTCTCGCGCGAGCGCTTCGAGGAGCTCGTCGCCCAGGCCCTGGACGGCATTCCCGAGCAGTTCACCAAGGCGATGCGCAATGTGGCGGTCTTCGTGGAGGACGTCCCAGCCGACCCGCACCTGCTCGGCCTTTACGTCGGAGTCCCGCTCACCGAGCGCACGACGTCCTACGCCGGGGTCCTGCCCGACCGGATCATGATCTACCGCTCCACGCTGTGCGCCTACTGCGACACCGAGGAGCAGGTGGTCGCTGAGGTGCGCAAGACCGTCGTCCACGAAGTTGCCCACCACTTCGGGATCGACGACGACAGACTGCACGAACTGGGGTACTGACCCCCGAACCCGACAGTTTCGCAATCCTGACACCCGCCGAACATTTGCGCGCCAGACTCTGGGGATGACCAGCGCGTCTGACGCCTTACGAAGCGACCTGGCGCACCTATATCGCCGGGCCGGCTTCGGGGCGACGCCAGCCGAGCTCGACGCTGCGGTGACGGCCGGGTACGCGGCGACCGTTGCTGCGTTGGTGCAGCCCGCCTCGGCGTCCGATAAGGGAGTGCTCGCGACCCCGCCGCCGCAACTTGCGGTTGCACCCCCGCCCGCCGCGAACGACACCGCTGCGCAGCGCAAGGCGTACCAGGCGCAAGTCAGCAGCGAGGGACGTGCGCTTAGCCTTTGGTGGCTTGATCGCATGGTGATGGCGACGAATCCGTTCCCCGAGAAGCTGACGTTCTTTTGGCATGGACACTTCGCGACCGCGATGTCGAAGGTGCGCAGCGCGGCGTTGATGCTGCGCCAAAACGAGCTCCTGCGAACGGGAGGTCTCGGCGCGTTCGATGCGCTCGACCTGGCGATCGCTCGCGATCCGGCGATGATGATCTGGCTCGACGAGAACCAGAACGTTGCGGGGCGGCCGAACGAGAACTTCGCTCGCGAAAACATGGAACTTTTCACGCTCGGGTACGGCAATTACTCCGAGGACGACGTGAGAGAGGGCGCGCGCTGTTACACCGGTTGGCGCTACAACCAGAGCTCCGACGCCTTTGTCGAGGTCGCCGCGAAGCATGACAACGGTGTGAAGACGGTGCTCGGCCACACCGGCAACTTCGATGGCGGCGACCTGATCAAGATTCTCACCCACAGCGACGCGTCTTACCGGTGGATCAGCACTCGCGTGTGGTGCCGCTTCGCGAAGACCATCACTACCGACCCGGTCGTCAACATGCTAATGACCACGTATGCGCCGCAACTGAACATCGGTGCGCTCATTACCGCGACCTTCACTTCGCCGTTGTTCTTGCAGACCAAGGGCGAGCTGGTGAAGCAGCCGGTCGAGTACGTCGTCGGTGCGTTACGTGCGTTGAAGCTGCGACCTGGCAACGACATTTTCCTAGGCTATCTGCAGGCTCTTGGGCAAGTGCCCTTCGAGCCGCCGAACGTCGGCGGCTGGCCGTTCGACGACGGGTGGCTGACGACCGCGGCCAGTTACACGCGAATGAGGTTCGCCCGGTACGTCGCATCGCACGGCGACATCTCTGCAGTCGCTGACGAGCCGGTGTCGGCGCGGGCTGATGCCGCCGCGCATCTGCTGTCGGTCGATACGTGGGGAGCGCAAACCAGGGTCGCGCTGGCTCAGGTGGAGCACGATCCAGAGTCGCTCATGACCCTCGCGCTGTGCGCGCCCGAATACGTCGTGAATTAGGGAGATGGCGATGCCACGAACGATGTCGCGACGGCAGTTCCTGATCTCCAGCGGTGTGGTCGGCGGTGCTGCCCTTGCCGTCGGCGCAGGAGGCATCACGCTGCGCGAGCTGATGGTCGCCGGTAAGCGCACGCCGCTTCAGATCGGGTCGAAGATCGTCGTCTTCGTCACCTTGTACGGCGGCAACGACGGCCTCAGCACGGTGATCCCTTACACCGACAAGGCCTACTACGCCGGTCGTCCTCAGCTTGCCTACGACGAGTCCGAGGTGCTGCCGCTCGCCGATGGACTCGGCTTCAATCCATCGATGGCTGGCTTCAAGAAGCTGTACGACGCGGGGCAGCTGGCGATCGTGCGCGGCGTGGGTTATCCGAACCCCGACCGCAGCCACTTCAGGTCGATGTCGATCTGGCAGACCGCGTCTCCTGGCACCCCGCAACCCACGGGTTGGCTCGGGCGCTGGCTCGACGCGAACGGGGCCGACCCGCTGCTCGCCGTGAACGTCGGCCCGGTGCTGCCGCCGATGCTCGCGGGTCAGCACTGCGCAGGGGCGGCGGTGCCGTCGACCGGCGGCGTCGTCATGCCCGAAGGTACATACGGCAGCGGACTTCGCGCCCTCGACACGGCGTCGAAAAGCAGTGCGCCGCTAATACAGCGGGTCGCGCAGTCCGGGTCGGATCTCTTCCGGGTTGCGATGACATTCGGCCCCACGCTCGCGGCGACGAAGGCCGGCGGGTCGAACGATCTGGCCGGACAGCTCGGCATCGTCGCGCGCTGCATCGCGGCCAACGCCCCGACCCGCGTCTACAGCGTGCAGCTTGGCGGGTTCGACTTCCACGCCGATGAGAAGGCTGCTCAGAGCACCTTGCTAGGACAGCTCGACGCAGCAGTGTCGGGGTTCTTGACCACGGTTGCCGCCGGCCCGCACGGCAAGGACGTCGTGACTGTGCTGTACTCCGAGTTCGGTCGGCGGGTCGCGGCAAACGGCAGTCAGGGCACCGACCACGGGACCGCGGGAAACATTTTCGTCGCCGGCGCCGCGGTGAAGGGCGGCATGTTCGGCGACCAGCCGAGCCTGACCGATCTGTCGATGGACGACCTTAAGTACAACGTCGACTTCCGTTCGGTCTACGCCACCGTGCTCGAGAGTGCATTGGGCGCGGACGCCGACCAGGTGCTGGGCGGCACGTTTCCCAAGCTCGCGTTCATCTGACGGTCTCTTTGCGACCACCTGTCCGGGCCGCGGTTCCATCCCTACAGGCGAAGCAGAGAATGCGGAAGCGTTGTGCTAAGGTCCCCTCCCATGAGCAACGTCCTTCTTACGCAGCGACTCCACGTCGACTTGCTGCGTGTGACGTCTGCCGTCTGTCGGCCCTGCTGAGATCGAAGCGCCGGCTCTAGTCGAATCCGCAGTCGAATCGGCCGCCCGTCGACGTTCCATCTGATTTCCGAATTCGCGTCCCGGCCGCCGCGTCCGCATTCCCTATGTGCTCACCAGACAAACTGGAGAAGGTTCGTGCGCGGCCTCAATCGTGTCTTTGGCCTGCTCACCGCATTCGGCCTGCTGTTGGTCGGGTGCAGTTCATTGAGATCGACTAACGCGGCGTCGACTGCGCCGGCTTCGTCGTCCGCGGAAAGCCCTGCTGGTTCCGCTGCCACGGGTGGCCACGCCACGTTGAACCTGGTGGCGTTCTCGACCTCACAGTCGGCCTACGCCAAGCTCATCGCCGCGTTCCAGCAGACTCCGACCGGCAGAAACGTGAAGTCCACCCAGTCGTACGGCGCCCCCGCCGCCGTCGTCCGTCGTGTGCTGCCATTCCTCCCATGCGTAGAGGCGATCGTTCGTTGCGACCGCAACGACAGCCAGCACTAGTTGGTTGGCGACGAGTGGCATTGGTGCGAGCGTCGTCCACTTGTTGGTCGAAGGGTCGAACGCGGCCAGATCCGTACGCACCTGCGGGCTCGTCGATGATGCAGGCTGGTCGCCGCTGATGACGATCACCTCGTCGTCGACCCACACTGCTTGCGCATCGACGCGCCCACTGAGCGGGCTCGTCGGCAGCTTGCGCCACTTCATCGTGGTCGGGTTGTACAGCGCGCCGTCGTTCGAGATCCCGTCGACCGCGTCGCCGCCCCACACGAAGAGCTCGCTGCCCGTCCACACACTGGCCATCTGCGATCGTGCGCTGATGGGAGCCGCTGGAAGCTTCGTCCAGCGTCTCGTGGTTGGGTCGTACGCGGCACCATCGCCGGCAAGTTGATCGCCTTGCGGACCGAAACTGCCGCCCCAGATGAGAAGTTGCCGACCGGTCCATGTGCACGGCGGCGCGAGTGAGGCGGACGCCGGCGGTGAAAGGGGAGACGCCGGTAGCGAGGAGGCGGGCCCAGACGGCGATAGCGAAACCATGCCCGAGGAGTCGGCGGCGCTGCGGCCGTGGGCTGATCCGCTGCCGCATCCAACCACGATGACGCCGAGCACCACCGAGAACGCGGCCGCTCGTCGCGCTGCTCTCATGCGAACACCCCGATGCTGTCGGCCCAGTCAGCCCGGACGTTTGCCGCCCTCCCAGGGCGGCAAATGTCCGATCTGACTCTGCCGGCGCCTTGCTGGTTCCATCAGCGGGGGACCCAGGCTTCGAGGTCGCGAATCATCGTGCGCACTGACGCGGGCATCCTGCCTGCCGCGACGTCGGCGACGCTGATTCGCTCGAGCACGGCACGAAGGCCGGCGCGGACAGCGACCCACACGTCCTGCAGGCGCTCGGCCGAGCCTTCGTAGACAAGCGTCTCGGGTCGCAGGCCCCGCACCTCGGCCAGGGGTCCGTCGACCGCCCGCATCACGTCGGCGACCTGGATCTTCGAGGCAGGCCGCGCAAGCCGGTAGCCACCCTCGGCCCCGCGCAAGCTCTCGACCAACCGGGCTCGACGCAGGTCGGACAGGATCGCCTCGAGAAACTTGCGCGGCAGGTGCTGTTCGCCGGCGATCGTCTCCGCCTTCACCCAGGTAG
>DASRZB010000200.1:0-14613 GCA_035653855.1 Acidothermaceae bacterium
ACCGGATCCGCGACGAACTTCTGGTCGCGGCGAACTTCGCCGAGGTCTTCTTGGCCAAGCGCGGCCATGACGGGTGGGTCGGCGTCAACTACCTGGAGAAGATCCAGCTCGCCACCCCGGCCGCCGTCTACGGAGCGATGCTGGCCGGCGTCGAGTACGTGTTGATGGGGGCCGGCGTGCCAGCGGGAATCCCGCAGCTGCTCGGATCGTTCGCCGCGGGGCGACCCGGCGAGATCGGTGTCAACGTCGTCGGGGCGCCGGTCGGTGCGGCCTTCTCCGTGCGACTCGATCCGCGGGAGGTGTTCGGTGCCGCACCGATCCTGCGCAGGCCGCGCTTCCTCGCGAAGGGGGCCGACCTGGTTACCGAAAAGGTTCAGTGCACCAAGTACCGTCCCGCGCAGCCGCAACGGCACGGCGTGCACGGACGCAAAACCGGCGTCGATCGCGGCCGGAACGAACTGCGGCCACCGCTCTACTTCTGCCGCCAGGTCATCGACCTTAACCGGGGCGTCGGTTCGGTAGCAGTCAAGGCATGGCCCTTGTTCGCGTTGCAGCTGAAAGATCTCCAGGTCGCGCGTTCGCTCCGACGACGCCGCGAGCACGTGCAGCGCCCCGTGACCCTCGGCGAGCAGCAGGCCCGCCGAGGCGACATCGAGCAGTCGCGCGCAATCGGTGGTCAGCCCAGACAGCAGGTCCACCACGTCCACTCCGTCGACCAGGCTGTTCGCTAACGAGACGAACGCCTGGGTGAGGGTGCGTTCTCTGTCGCTGCTCATGCGGCCCCTCCGATGCGGCCCGTATTCGGCCACTCGTCGTCGGGTTCCAACGAAAGTCGCCGTCCGACAATGGACCAAGCTACCTCGCTGGCGGTAAGGCCGTGTACGAACGCGTGCGCACGAAGCCGCACCAGCGCCTCCGCTGGCCCCACGTTGAGCTGCCCCATCACCATCCCGGTCGCCTGATAAACCTCGACCCGGGCCAGCGAACCGAGCTGATCCCATGCCGCGTCGCTGTCGGCTACCGCAAGTGAGTCCGCACCGTCGGCCAGCAGAGCCAGCACCGGCAACACGGCGAGTTCGGCCGCCATCACGCCGCCGATTCTAGAATCGCCTTCCAGTGGCCCCGGTTTGTGTCGGTACAAGTCCAGCGCGCCAACAACAGAGTTCGCGAGGCGAATCGGCAGCGCATACACCGCGCGCACGCCCAACCCCACCACAGGCCCGCTATACACCGGCCACCGCTGCTCCGCAGGGTCCGCCAAGTCCTCCACAATCACCGGCCCGCCACGGCGCACCGCGTCGATACACGGGCCCTCACCAAAAGTGAACTGCAACTCATCCAACCGCCGGCTCAACTCACCGCTGGCACCGACGGTTCCCTGGCTGGTCCCCTCCAACATCACCGAAATCGCTGCGCCGTCCACCCCAAGCAGCTGCACGCAGGCAAGACACAACCGATCCGCCATCGACACCGCCGGATCGCCGCCCGCGACCGCGTCCCCAAGAGCGCGGCGCATCTCGGCATGAGAAACGATAGCAATCCTCCGGAGTCGGGCAGGTCACGGCTGCCGGAGGTCTCGAGCAAGACGCGTGGCGGATCAGACTCGACCATACGCTCACGTCGTCGACCGTGACGCATCGGCGATCCGACTGACCAACCGAAGCGCCCTACCAGTCACGGGCTGACAGCTGACCCAAACTGCTGGAACACCGGGGCCTGATTGCCTCCAACGACGACACCTCGCACCAGCAATGGCTTCCAAGACCCAGGTGACTCTGGTCGACGACCTTGACAGCAGCACCGCCGCCGAGACGCTCGGCTTCAGCCTCGACGGCAAGCACTACCAGATAGACCTATCCGCGCGAAACGCCGGCGCGCTGCGCAAGGTCGTCGGCCCGTACGCCGAAGCGGCACGCCGGCTCACCACCCCGCGGCGCGGCAGCGGCCGGCCCTACCGGCAGGTGCACACCGAGGTGGACCCGGCGGCGATCCGCGCCTGGGCGATCGCCAACGACTACGAGATCTCCACACGCGGACGGGTATCTGCCGCAATCATCGAGGAATACCGCGCCGCCGCCACCCAAACCTGGGCCGCGAACACCCACACATTGCCATCCAAGACCGTCACACCGTCATCCGCTAAACACGAATACGCTGCACGAATCCAGTCACCGCGTTGCGACGAACGCTGGAATCCGCCCGGGGACCGTCGGAGCCATTTTACCGTCGGAGCCATTTTGCAGTCCCGGGGAACGCTCTCGGTTGTGCTCGGCGTGCCGCGAAGCGATGACCCAGTCGAGGCCGCCGCGGTCGACTCGTTAGCAGGTACGGCCTCGTAACAGCAAGACCCGTTCCTGTGCTGCTGCTCGGGCGGCGGTGAGCTCGTTTAAGGTCTCGACCGGGGCGCCGGCAGCGATCACGTCACCCAAGTCCTTGGTAGCTCGTCGGGAATCGGCCAACGCTTGGCTGTTCGCAGCGAAATCCTTCAGCACGCACCTCTTCTCGGTGGGCCGGGAGCGACGATCCGGACGACGTCGAGGCGCCTGCGCGCAACCTGGGGGCATTACCAGGCGCCCTTACAGGGTCATAATCCCGCCTTGGGCGGTCTATGCAAAGAATCTGCGGCATGTCGGATGTTCGGCGCACGAACAGGCCGTCACTTGGTGGGCAGTACGGCGGCGCGCCAAGTGGCGATGCCTGGCCGTCCGGGGGGAGAAGGGCCAGGCACCTGCTGATCATCGCCCTCCTGAAGGCTGGCGACAATGGCCCTCGGCGTCGGGATACAGGTGGGCTCGATTGACCCGAGGCTGTATCACCTCGGCGAAGTCGACTCATTGGTCACGCAGATGCCGCGCCGAATTTGGCACCGATCACGACCAAGCTCATGCCACCAACCCGGGCACCGAGCAAGGTGCGCCCAGCAGGCGTCGCGTACCGTCGCGACTTCGCACGCCACCGCGCTAGCCGCAGCCCCTGAACCGGTGGCAGGATCATCGGGTCCCGCGTGCTTGGGTCCGTCCGGACTTTGCGCCCCTCACGCTCGTGCCTTCCGCGTTGAGACGACGTGCCCGATGACAAGCGAACTACCCGCGTGCACCCACACGCAGTCCTTCGCCGCTTCGTGTCCGTGCCGTGGCCCAGTCGCTGCACGACCAGCTCCCCAGGTGCTTCCTCGATCCGTGAGCGAAGCAGTGGCACCCCAACACCGACCGGAGTTGCGGCGCGTACGTCTTCGGGGTGGCGCGGGGCATCGAGCGGCGCGACTATGAGAACCGTCATTGCGCAAACGGTTCGCAGCGGGCAGCGCGGCGCACCAGCCGCGAACCAACTGTGCCTCGCGTGCCTGCCGCTACTCGGGGTCGACTCGGCGGCGCTGTCGCTCGTGGATGACGGGGAAAGTCGCGGCACCTTCGGCGCCAGCACCGACCACGCCCGCCTCCTCGATGCCCTGCATTTCACCACCGGCGAAGGCCCATGCCTGCAAGCCGCCCACACCGGAAACCCCGTCCTAGTACCCGACCTACACGCCTACCACGAGCTGCGCTGGCCCGCCTTCCAAGACTCAGCCGAACGCGCCGGGATACGCGCCGTCTTCGCGATCCCAGTGCGAACCGGCCGGATCACCTTCGGTGCCCTCGACCTGTTCCGCTCCACACCCGGCCCGCTAACGATGACCCAACTGGCCGACGCGGTGCTGGTAGCCAACGCAGCCGCGCAGATTCTGCTGGCAGTAGTCATCGACAGTGCCGACCAGCCATACAGGCCAAGCTCCGCGCAGCAGTGGGAACAGGCAGCGTCGATGGAACGCATCGAGATCTACCAGGCCACCGGCATGATCATGGCCCAACTCAAGCTGTCCGCCGCACTCGCCCTCCTCCGGCTCCGCGCCCACGCGTTCGCCCACGACCAAACCGCGAACGAAGTCGCCCAACAAATCGTCTCCCGCCAGCTACGAATGGAACCATGACACCAGCAGGCCATCGGCAGGCCCTACTCCCATTTCCCGACAGATAGGACTGCCGCTCGTATCCGGCGGGTAGCCGCTGCAGCGCCAGTACCTCCCTAACCCCCGAAGACCCGAGGCGCGGTCGCCATACCGGTCACTTTGCGGCACATGCTGCGTTTGCGGTACCTGTTGGCCGTAGCCCCTTGTCGAGGACACCGTCGTGCGACCGCTGGCCGTCGACGGGTCAACACACAGCGATGGTTCGGCGTTGGTCTGGCGCCCCGGGCCAGTCCCTGGCGCACCATGCCGCGCGGCAGCTCGGGCACCGACGATGCGGGGTCGGTGCATCACGGCGTACTTGCGCTGACCATGCCCCCGCCGCGCGGGCGTCGATCACTGTCGCTCAACAGTACGCCGAGGTATTCCAGGGTGCTGATGATGGACGCCAGGGTGTCGGGATCGATGTCACCAAGTGCCGCGCCGAGGGCGCCGTCGGCGCGTTTCGCTGCCATCTGCGAGATCTTGCGGCGGATCTTCGCATTGACGCGCACGACGGTGCGCCGGGCATCGGCCGGATCCTTCGCCGTGTCGAGGATGCCGCGCTCACGGAGCCGAGCCACCGAGGTGGACACGTAGCTTTGCGGCAACCCGGTCCGCGTGGTGATCTCGCTGATCGAGCTGCGCGGGTGGATGAGCACGTCTCGCATCACCAATCGCACGCCAGCGGGTACCGGCGGTGCAGGGTCCCCGCGCATCGCGAGTTCCCCGATCTTCATCAGTCGCCGCCCCAGCACGAAGAGTTCTTGCGCGTCCATAGCGCCGAAGATACATTATCTATAGATACATCTATATAGATGGGAAGCGACTGGGCGGTGGTCGAGCCTCACGGATTGGACGCCGAGCTGGGCCGGCGGCGCCGGGTAGCTCGTGGCCGGTCCTGACACCGAATCCGACGCACCTCCCCCGCCGTGGGCGGGTGGGCGGACCAGCCTCGGCGCGAGCCTGGCTATCAACACCGTCGCGCCACTGGTCCTGTACCAGGTAATCCGCCCCCACGTGCGCAGCGACGCAGTTGCCTTGGCCATCGCGGCGACCGTCCCGGTGATCTGGATACTCCTCCGGCTGCTCTGGCGCCGCCGACTGGACCCGATCGGTGTACTCGCCGTCGCCGGTTCGGTATCGGCCTAGTCGTCATCGTCGTATCCGGCGGCGACGCGCGGGCCTTCAAGTTGCGGGAACCGATGCTGACCGGTTCCCTCGGACTGGTCTGCCTCGCGTCGGTCGCCGTCCAACGACCACTCCTGCTGGTCGCCGAGCAACTGACGCGCCGTCATAAGCCAATCGCCCCACCAGCTCGCGTTGATCCAGCCCACCGGCGCTTCGCCAGCCGTGTCACCGCAATCATCGGGGCGACGTTTACCGTGCACGGATCAGCGCTCGTCGTACTCGCGCTAACCACGTCATCCAGCACCTTTGTGGCTCTGCATCAAGCCGTCGGCCTACCCATCCTGGGCGTCGGCCTAGCCTGGTTGACGTGGTACCGCCGCCGCTCCCATCATCCCGGCGACAGCGATGTGCCCTGACCCGCGAGGCACGTGGGCCTATCGCATCTTGGTGACGGGTGGCATGGTTTCGCGGCTGGTGAACCGGAGTTGGGTGAGTTCTTCGCCGGTGGCCCAGGCGTTGAATGCTTTGATGTACAAGGCGACGTGTTCGCGGGTGTCGCGGCGGCGCATCACCTGCCCGGCTTGTTTCCTGGCCATCGCGAACATCACCCGGCGAAACAGCAGTCGGGGGTCGTTCTTCTTCAACCCCGCGCCATCAATGATGCCCTCATACCAAGGGGCCAGGCTCGCGCGCCGATTGACGTGTTCGACCAGGTAGCTGGCCGCACCGGCCGCGCTTTTGATCATCCCCGTCGCTACGGCGATCTGCTCACCGACCGCAACGAAGTCCCGCAGCTTCGGATGATCCTCCAGCGTTTGGACGATCTGATGGTTGGTGACCGCCGCGGCACCACCGGACCAGTTCAAGTCCGGGCGGTTGTTAAACAGCCACACGGTGCGCACCATCGCGGCCAGCATCGTCGCCGACTTCTCACCCTCAATCGCCAACACATCAGCGGCGTTGCGCCTCTTCCCGGTGTCCAACACATCAAACGTGCCGTCATCAACGTCAGTGAACACCGTCATCGCCACAGGCACATCCGCATCCACGACCGCCGCCAGCCGGTGCTGCCCATCGATCAGCACCCCGGACACATCAAACGCGATCCCCTGGTGGGTGACTATCCACTCCCCGCGTTTCATCGCCTCCGCGAAGGAACGCACCACCGTTCGAGACACCGGCCGGTTGGTGGTGTTCGCCTCCAACCACTCAGACGCCTTCGCCGGGGTGATCGTCTGCACTTTGCTACGCACGAAAGGGCTCCTTCGCGGCTGTTTTGCCAGCCGCAAGACTAGACGTCGCACGCCACCTCACCGCATCCGTCGCACCCGGACAACGTACGCACCGCGCGGCCGACGGCCGAACCCTCGCATTACCGCCTTCCGACCCGGCCCACCAGTCGGTGACGGCGTCTTGGCTGGCGATCGTGCCGGCCGACCGCGACGCCGCGATGGGGTAGGTCAAGTCGGCATCTGCGTTCCATCCGTCGGCGGTCGGCTAGCTGCGCTTAGCGAACGGGTGCAAAGAGTTCCCTCGGGTGGGCCATGGGTTGAGAAACACCTGCTGCCGATCACTCTTACATCAGGGTGGCTGCCGTGGAACTGCCGCGGAGCCTGGCCTGCCGGAGAGGTTGATATGTCACATCTATTTGGTTCTGTCCTGGGGTCCGCTACGACGACTTTGGTAGCGCTCGTTCCCGTCGTCGCCAACGGCTGGAAGTGGTCGACGCTTCCGTAGCCGCTTACGGAGCCTCAGCCGTGAAGACAGAAATCATGACAAGCGTCGTCGACCCCGACGGCGCCCACCATGGTGTCCTCGCGGCCAGCCACAAATAGCGCTAGATCGCCGCGCGATTTGACGCACGACTCACGGCGGGAGGGCAGCACCGGGTGACCATTCACCGCAAACCCGATACCTACATTGGCATCGCGGTTTCTGGTCGCTGCCCTCCTCGTCGCATTTTCGGTGGCAGGCGACGTCCAACACGGTTTGACCATCGCGCTGCTCCCGGTTCTAGTACTGGCGTCGGTGTTGATCATCGGCGAGCTTCGCCCGATCCGGATCTCGCACGGCGACGGCAACTCATTCGCTGACCTTGAGGTCAGCGAGAACGGGCGTCATGGCCTCCAGTGGCCCGGTGCGCCAGGCACTCGATGACCTGCCGCGCATGGGTGTGCAGCTATCCATCGAAGGCTTCGGCAGCGGCGCCACATCGCCTTCCTACCGGGGCCCGCTGCCGCTCAACCAGCCCGGCAAGCTGACGCGACAGCACGGTCCACGACTACCACCAGGGCGCTCAGATCCGCCGGATCGCCTCGGGAGGTGCGACGACGCGAACGGCCCGCGATTTCATGGCCACGGTTTCGGTTCACGCGCGAAGGGTGTTCGATCAGGCACCCGCGGGGCGCTTCTCGCGCTCAGCGGTTCCAGGCAGGTCTTGAACCTCACCAGGAGTAGGTGCGCAGTTGCCGACCGCGTGAGGAGATCTCGTAGTCGTTGGCGATCGCCCATGCGCGAACCGCCGGGCCCCCATGCGACGCTTCACGCTTGGACTATCGTCTGCGCTGCCCGCAGAGCTCGGCGCGACCAATGACGGTTAACCGTGGCGCGCGGTACAACGCGGCTCCTGGATGGCCGCCCGCGCCTGCGGGGTGGCTACCTCCACCGGGCTCTGGACACCGGACCTGCGTGGCCGCCGGCGCCGCCCGGCTGGCCACTCGTCCTGCATGACCCGGACACCTTCGCTGTGGGCAGTCCAAACGCTGCCGCAGTCCGATCACCGGCTGGTGCGAGGTTCGCATCATCACCGTTCGCGGTCCCCGGCGGTCGCAGGATGCGCCGGCAAAGCACGGCCGCCGCAAAGGTGCAGCGGTCGGCGGTGTTCTGGGCGCTGTGTCGCAGTAGCTGTGGTGGCACTTGCAATGCAGGGAACAGGCGGCAAGGCCGGCGCGGTTGCGGCCTACCCGTATGCGGTCGCGACCGCGCTGGCGAAAGTTCTGCCCATCGCCGACACCCTCGACGAGCTGGACAACCTGGGCCAAGCCGTCGACAGCCTCGGGCGACCTCCGCTAGTCGCCCCTGTTGACGGGCACGCGGCGGTCCTCGCAGCACCGAAGTCCCAAGTGTGGGAGGTCGCCGGTGACGGCGGCGGGATCGACATCGAAGTGTTCGCCGCGCCAGGCGACGTACTGGCGTACGCCAGTACGGTGGACCTCAATCCGCTGCCGGCTTTGGCCGGGACGACGAGACCAGCTGCGGGATGTTCTTCATTGCCGGCGCGTGGCTGACCCTCGACAACGCGACTGTATTGCAAGCCGCCCTGGGCCAGCTTTACAAAGCTTGCGCGCCCAGCCCGACCGTCGCTGCCGCGGCTAACCCGACGGCGACGGCGCCGATAGCAACCGCCAAGGGTGGAACTGCGCCGTCCACCGCACTCGCGACCGCAGTGCCAACTGCGTCGGCTCCAGCGCCTGCGTTGAGCACGGCGGCGACTACTGCGGCGACCAACACCCGCCGCGCCGACTGCGACTTCAACACCGAGGCAATCGGCTACCGCCGCCCCGGTGGCGCGCGCCGTGACGCCGAGCGCGACCCGCACCTCCACCCCGACCCGGCACCCACTCATCCGTTGGCGAGCCTGCCGGCCTGCTTGGGTCTAGCAGCCACCTTCGTGATTGGCACGCTGGTGTCGGTGACGGTCGCGATGGCGGTGGAGAACGTGACGGCCACGAGATCGTGGCGCCAATCGGGGCTCGGGCGTGGTCCCACGCACCCGCGCGGCCCGTCTGCGGTAGGGACGACATCACCTGCGAGTGGACCGTCTTGGGATTTGTCGGGAGCAAATCCTCAGCTAGGCGGCGGGCTCGCCGACAAGGCGTGGAGCATTCCCTGCCTTTGAGGATGGATTTGATGACGCGTCGCGTTTACTCCGCAACGATGTGGGCCGCGCGAGCCGCAGCGCATCAACCACGTAGCCATGGGCGAGCCAGGGTGGTCACGGCGTCGGTCGCGCTGGTCGTCGCGGCGGCTGGCGTCGTCGCGTTGCCGGTTGCGGCGTCGGCCGCACCGTCTACGGTGACCGCGAACTACGGTTACACCGGCTCAACATCTACTTTCACGGTGCCCGCTGGCATCACCGCGATTACCGTCACGCTCGCCGGTGGCGAAGGCGGCCAAGGTGGGGCCGACGCGGCCGGGCCGTCACCTGCGGGTGGCTATCAAGGTGTCGTCACGGGCACCATGACCGTGACGCCCGGTCAGGTGTTGATGATCGGTGTCGGTCAGGGCGGCGCCACTGGCACCAGCCACGCGACAGGCAGCAGCGATCCGGCGCAGTACACGAACGGGGCAGCGGTCGGTGGCGCGAACCCACTCGGCGGCTACGCCGGGGGTAACGGTGGGGTCGCCGGCTTTCAAGGAAGCTCGGGATTTGGCGGTGGCGGCGGTGCCGCGACGGTCATCGTGACCAACGCTGTGAGCATCATCGCCGGCGGCGCTGGTGGCGCCGGCGGCAGCGGCCAGTACGCCCCCACCCTGGGACGGGTGCCGTACTCGACTTTCACGGCGCGCCCGGATGTGACATCGACGAGCGGCGAGCAGGGCATCACGGTTGCGACGGTCTGCAACAACGCGCCTTCACCTGGCTGTGATGGCGGTGGCGGCGGCGCGGGCGGCGGCGGCGCGCAGGGCGGCCAACAGGGCGACGTCCAATTCGGATCCGGTACGTCTGATGAGTGGTATGGCTACGGCGGTTACCCCGGCGCAAACTCGACCGGCGGCGTCGGCGGTTTGACCTCCAGTTACCAGTACTACAGCGACGATGCGGCCGACGGTTCGGTCGCCATCTCCTACACGACAGGTGCCCCGGGTGCACCCACCGCGGTGAGCGGTGTTTCCGGTGACACGACGGTCGCGCTGAGCTGGACCGCGCCGACCGCGGTCGGTGAGTCGGCGGTCAGCGACTACATCGTCCAGTACGCGCTCGCGTCGGACCCGACCGCATGGACCACCTTCGACGACGGCATTTCGACGGCAACCTCGACCACTGTCAGTGGTCTCACCGACGACACCGCGTACGTGTTTCAGGTATCAGCGGTCAACACCGCAGGCACTGGTGCCGCGTCAGCAACGTCGGGTTCGGTGACACCGCTAGGTGTGCCGTCCAACCCGACGATCACCGCCGTCACAGCGCTTGACGGGGCGCTGTCGCTGGCTTTCGTCGCGCCGAGTTCTGGCAGCACCCCGACCAACTACGCCTACCAGCTGAACGGCGCCGGTCCGTGGATCGCAACCTCGACGACGACCTCGCCGATGGTGATTTCTGGACTGGCGAACGGCACGCTGTATTCAGTTCAGATCCGGGCTGACAGCGCGGTCGGCGCGGGCGGCGCTTCACCGGCCGCCACCGGCACACCCGAGGCGTTGCCGGGTGCACCGAGCATCTCCTCGACCTCGACCGGCATCGGCTCCGCAACGATCTCATTCACACCCGGCTACTCCGGCGGCGGCACAATCACCGACTACCAGTACCAACTCGATGCAGGTACCTGGACGACGGGGGCCACTACCACGAGTCCGCTGACGATCACCGGGCTCTCAAATGCCACCACTTACGCCGTCGCGATTCGGGCGGTGACCGGCAGCGGTGCGGGCGCCGCGTCGGCAAGCACGAACGTGACGACACCCGCGACGCCTGCCGCACCAACCCTCGGCTCGATCACGGCCGGCGACACGACGCTGTCGATCCCGTTCACGCCGGGGAGCAGTGGCGGCTCAAGCGTCACCAGCTACCAGTACCAACTGGTCACGTCGGGGGCGTGGGCGACAGCTTCGTCGGCGAGCAGCCCGATCGTTGTCAGCGGGCTGACGAACGGCACGACGTATCAGGTCAGCGTGCGCGCCGTGAACGCGGTCGGCGACGGCACCGCGTCGACGGCGCAGGCCGCCACCCCGGCCACAGTTCCCGATGCGCCATCGATCATCGGCAACACCGTCGCAGGTTCAGACCTCCACCTTTCCGCCGCGTTCACAGCACCATCGTCGAACGGCGGATCGGCGATCATCGACTACGACTACTCCACCGACGCGGGTGCCACCTGGCTATCGGCAGCTTCGACAACGAGCCCGATCGTGATCAGCGCATTGTCGGCCGACGGCACCACTGCGCTGGTGAACGGCACGACCTATGACGTTGAACTGCGGGCGGTCAACACCATCGGCGCCGGACTCGCATCGGCGGTCGCCACCGGCATCGCCGCGACGACCGCGTCGGCGCCGACCATCTCAGGCATCGTCGCGGGGCCGTCATCATTGACCGTCACCTTCGCACCGGCGTCGAACGGCGGAGCGGCCATCACCGGCTACCAGTACCAGCTCGGCTCGAGCGGATGGATCGACACCGGGACGCTCGGCAGCAACTTCCTCATCCCTGGCCTCACCAACGGCACGACCTACGGGGTCACCGTTCGCGCCATCAACTCCCAAGGCAACGGCTCGGCGTCATCGAGCGTGAACGGCACGCCAGTGACGACACCGGCGCAGCCGACGATCAGCGGCGTGACGCGCGGGAACCAGACGTTGACGGTCGCGGTGGCTGACGCAGATAACGGCGGGTCAGCCATCACGAGCTGGCAATACAGCACCGACGCTGGCAGCACGTGGTTCACCGCGGCCGCAACAACGACACCACTGACAATCACCGCGCTCTCGACGGGCGGATCGACCGCAATCGCGAACGGCACCAGTTACCCGGTCGCCGTCCGCGCCGTGAACGCCGCGGGTGCCAGCGCTGCATCGGCCATCACAGGTGTCGGCCCGAGCACCACGCCGGTGGCACCCACCGTCGCCCTAGCAGCGGGCAACGCGTCGATCGAGGTGTCGTTCGCGGTAGCCGACAACGGCGGTTCGCCGGTGACTGCCGTCGAATACCAACTCAACGGCGGAAGCTGGGCCAACGCGGGCACCGTGTCGAGCCCATTCGACATCGGCGCGCTGACCAACGGCACCTTGTACACGCTCAGTGTGCGGGCCGACAACGCTCTTGGCACCGGCGACCCGTCGAGTCCGGCGAGCGCAACGCCGTCGACGGTGCCCGACGCGCCGACGGCGGTGGCGGCCGTGTCGGACACCGCGAGTGCCGATGTGTCGTGGACGGCGCCGGGCGACAATGGCGGATCAACGATCACCGGCTATGTCGCGAGCGCTTTCGCGACACCGAGTTCGCCGTCGCCCGTCGCGACATGTGCAACCGCCGGCACCGCATGCTCGATCACCGGATTGACCGACGCGACGACGTATTACATTTCCGTTGTCGCCCAAAACGCGGCCGGCTCCAGTCTTTCGTCCACGCCTCAGGTCTCGGTCACGCCGCTGGCCCGCCCGGGCAGCCCAACACTTAACTCACTAACCCCGGGTGATTCGATTTTGAGCCTCGCCTTCACGGCGGGCAGTGCCGGCACAGACCCCATCACCGGCTACCAGTACCAGCTCAACGGCGGTTCGTGGTTGACCGCATCGTCGTCCTCGAGTCCGCTCGTCGTCTCGGGACTGACCAACGGCACCAGCTACGTTGTCGCGCTGCGCGCAGTCAGCGCAGCCGGTACCGGGGTCGCCTCGTCCACCCTGACGGCGACGCCGTTCACCTACCCCAACTCTCCCGACTCCACCACGATCGTCGCGAACGGCCAGAACGCATCGATCGTCGCAACCTGGCTAGCGCCGAACGACAACGGCTCACCGATCACCGGCTACACCGCCACCGCCTTCAGCGCGGCCACCGCCGGAACCCAGATCACCACCTGCTCGACGTCCGGCGCACTTACGTGCACGCTGACCGGGCTCACCAATGGCACGACCTACTACGTGTCCCTTCAAGCCCTCAACTCAGCTGGTCTGAGCGCTCGATCGGATCGAGTCGCCGCGACGCCATCGCTGTACCCCAGCGCAGTGTCGAATCTCACGGCGACACCAGGCAACGGCCAGGTCGCGCTGACCTGGGCTCCCGGCAGCACCGGCGCATCGGCGATCACCGACTACACGCTGTGGTCATCGACCGGCGGCGCCTACACCCAGTTCAGCGACGTCACCGCACCGACGACCTCGGCGACCGTCACCGGCCTGACCAATGGCACCGCCTACACGTTCGAAACTTTCGCGGTGAACTCAAACGGCCCCGGGCCGGGCGCGATCTCGGCCGCGGTCACCCCGGCTACGGTTCCCGACGCGCCGGCGATCATCACCGTGGTGCCTGGCAACACCAGCGCGACAGCCACCTGGACTGCGCCGGTCAATGATGGCGGCGCGCCGATCACTGGCTACGTGTTGACGCCATCGATCGGGGTGCCGGTCACCGTCGGCAACGTCCTAACCGGAACCGTCACCGGCCTGACCAACGGCACTGCCTACACCATCACGGTCGCCGCCATCAACAGCGCCGGCACCGGCGCCCAATCATCGGCATCGTCGTCGGTCACACCATTGCTGACGGCGCCCGGCGCACCGGCCATCACGACCGCAACGCCTGCTAACACTCAGATCCTGCTCACCTGGACGGCGCCCACCGACACCGGCGGTGACCCGATCACGGGCTACCTCATCACCCCGTCTGTCGGCTCCCCGATAACAGTCGGCGCGGTGACCACCTATGCCGTCGCAGGCCTGACCAACGGCACCGCCTACACGTTCACCGTTGCCGCCATCAACGACATCGGCACCGGCACCGCCTCTGCAGCATCGAGCAGTGCCACCCCGTTGCTGTCCGCTCCTGAGGCGCCGACGCTTGCCGGAGTGACCGGCGATAGCCAAGTCGTCTTGACATGGACACCGCCGACCAACGACGGCGGCGACCCCATCACCGGCTACATCGTGACCCCATCAGTTGGGTCCCCCGTCACACTAGGGGCCGTCACCACGTACACGGCAACCGGGCTGACGAATGACGTCAGCTACAACTTCACGGTGGCCGCGGTCAACATGTTGGGCACCGGCATCGCATCGGCGTCAGTCGCCGTGATGCCCCATGCCGCGCCGGCCCCTGGAGGTAGTACAGGCGCAACGCCGACAGCTCCCCTTCGATTGGGTGGCGCAGATCGATTCGCCACTGCCGTCGCCACGTCGGCCGCCGAGTTCACGACAAGCGGCAGCGCTGATGCCGTCGTGATTGCGCGATCTGACGCCTACCCAGACGCACTGGTCGGCGCCACGCTGGCCGCCGCGAAGAACGCGCCGCTGCTGTTCGCCGACGGCGCTACGCTGCCGGCCGACACCGTTGCCGAGATTCAGCGGGTACTGCCAATCGGCGGCACCGTATACCTGCTCGGCGGTACCGCCACCGTCCCCACCACAGTGGCGACCACAATCCACCTGATGGGGTATGTGCCCGTACGATGCGCGGGCGCAGACCGCTACGGGACGGCGCTCGCAGTGGCTGCGGCGCTCGGTAACCCAAGCTCTGTGGTGCTGGCGACCGGCACGAACTTCCCCGACGCGTTGTCCGCCGGCCC
>DASRZB010000201.1:0-3972 GCA_035653855.1 Acidothermaceae bacterium
CCGTACGTCTTGCGTGCGGAGATTTCGAACCCTCCCGGCAGCACCGCGCCGGGCAGGGCAACGACGACGCGATCCCCGGCGGCGAAATTGTGCGCCCCGCACACGATGCCGCGCGGCTCAACGCCGTCGGCGACCCGAACCTGGCACCATCGGATCGTCTTGCCGTTCGTCTGTGGTTCGTCGTCGAACGACACCACTTCACCCACAACGACCGGGCCAGCTACCGAGCCCTCAACCTCGATCGAGTCGACCTCGAAACCGGCCCGGACAAACCGGTCGGCGACCTCGTGACCGCCCTCTGTTCCCGAGACTGCCGTGGCCGGGATGGCGACGATCTCACGCAGCCACGACAGCCCTACGCGCACCTCAGGACTCCGGGCCGAAAGCGAGAGCGAAACGCACATCACCCTCGACGACGTCGCGCAGGTCGCCGCCACCATGGCGTGACATCAGCGTCCGTTCGATCCCCATGCCGAAAGCGAACCCGGTGTAGCGCTGCGGGTCGACACCACAGGCGATCAGCACCCGCGGGTTCACCATGCCGCAGCCACCCCACTCGATCCAGCCTTCCGAACGGCAGGTGCGACACGGGTTCTCCGGATGACCGACCGAAGCGCCGCGGCATACCCAGCACCGCAGGTCGACCTCGGCCGACGGCTCGGTGAAGGGGAAGAAGTGCGGGCGCAAACGGGTCACCACCCCGACGCCGAACATGGCTTCGGCGAACGCGTCGAGGGTGCCACGCAGGTTCGCCATCGTCAGACCCTCGTCGACAGCAAGACCCTCGCACTGGTTGAAGACCGGCGTGTGTGTCGCATCAAGTTCGTCGGTGCGAAATGTACGACCGGGGGCGACGATGTAGATCGGCGGCTTGCGGGTCAGCAAGGTGCGCGCCTGCACCGGTGAGGTGTGAGTGCGCAACACCACGCCACTGTCGGCGGACTCGATGAAGAAGGTGTCTGCCAGCGCGCGTGCCGGATGATCGGGCGGCGTGTTGAGCGCATCGAAATTGAACCACTCCGCCTCGACCTCTGGGCCTTCGGCAACGCCCCAGCCCATCGAAATGAAGACGTCGACGATGCGGTCGGTAAGCGTCGAGATCGGGTGCCGAGCACCTCTTGGTGCGCGATCCCACGGCAACGTGACGTCGACCGCTTCCTCGACCAGGATCCGCGCGTCACGCTGGGCGAGCAGTACTGCCTCACGTTCAGCGAGCGCAGCGGCCACGGCCGCACGGGCCTGACCCACCCGTCGTCCGGCATCGGCTTTGGCTTGTGGCGGTAGGGCGCCGATCTCGCGGTTCGCCAGCGCGAGCGGAGACCGGTCGCCGGCGTGAGCCAGCCGCAGCTCCTTCAGCTGATCGAGGCCGCCAGCATCCGCAATCGCGACCAAGGCCTCATCGCGAAACCGCTCGACCTCGTCGGCGCGCAATGGGCTCACCTCGACGGGGTCGTAGTTACTGTTCGGCGCGGACACGGGGCGACTCTCCTGGGTGTGCGGGATCACCGGTGAGTCTAGAGGGCGAACGCTGGCGTCCCTGTGGGTAATGAGATCTGGAAGCTGGCCCCGCCGGCGGGCGCGTCCAGCACAGCGACCTGCCCACCGTGCGCCTCGACGAGCCCCTTGACGATGTAAAGGCCGAGTCCGGTGCCGCCCCGGCGGCCGGCTCGCCAGAATCGGCGGAACACCAGGTTGCGGATGTCGGCCGCAACACCGTCGCCTTCATCGGCCACCGTCAGCACCATTCCGTCGTCGGTGGCAGCGATCGTCACGGTGACCGTTCCGGCGCCATGGCGCATCGCGTTGTCGACGAGATTGGCCAGCACCTGATCGAGCTTGTCCGGATCCAGCCACATCTCCGGCAACAAGGCGGCGGCCACTACCTCGAAGCGCTCGGGCGGGTCGCCGGACGCGACACGGCCCGAGATCAACCGCCGGACTGCGGCGGGCACGTCGACCACTTGCTTGTGCAATTCGAGCCGACCGGCATCGATGCGCGAAACGTCGAGCAGCTCCGCAATGAGGCGGGTGACCCGATCGGCGTCGGCGTTGACGGTCTGCAGCATCAGCAGCCGCTGTTCGTCGTTGAACCGATCCCACTTGTTCAGCAACGTCGCAGTAAAGCCCTTCACGCTCGTCAGCGGTGAACGCAGTTCGTGCGCCACGGTCGAGACCAGATCGGCCCGATCGCGTTCGGCCCGCTCACGTTCGGTCGCACCACGAAAGCTCACGACGAGCTGGTGAACCGGCTCGCATTTGGCGGCTCGCACGTAGCGCGCGGTCACGTACAGCTCGCGCTCATCAGGCAGCATCAGGCGGCGCTCGGGCTGGCCGGTGCGAATCGCGAGGCCGTCGTACGGTCGGGTACACGCCCACCAGTCGCGGCCCACTGCGTCTGTCAGCGGGAGGACCTCACGGTAGTCGCGGCCCAGTGTCTCGTCGATGCTGCGGCGCAACAGTGCAGACCCCGCCAGATTGACGAGCACGACGCTGCCAGCCTCGTCGGCAATGAGCACACCGTCGGGCAGTGCATCGAAGGCGGCCTTCTCGTGCTCAATACCTAGTGCCACGGCGTCTGCCTCCTGACCGAATGATCAAGACACTACCCACCGATTCCGGGGGTCACTCCCGTCACGCGGGTCGGCGGGCGCGAGCCGACGAGTAGAGGCAGACGGCAGCGGCCGCCGCGAGGTTCAAGCTCTCGGCGCGCCCGTAGATCGGTACGCGGACCGCGAGGTCGGCGGCTTCGACGACGTCGGCCGGAAGTCCCCACGCCTCGTTCCCGAAGACCCAAGTCGTCGGTTGCGCGAGTCGGCCGCCGCGATCGAGCTCGTCGAGGCTCACTGCGTCGGGCCTGCTGTCGGCCGCGAAGACCTGGTGCCCCGATGATCGCAAGGCGGCGATGGCAGGAACGACCGGCTCGCCGACCACGATCGGCAGGTGAAAGACGCTCCCCGCGGAAGCTCGAACGCACTTGCCGTTGTACGGGTCGACCGAGTTGTCGCTGAACACCACTGCTGACGCGCCCGCGGCATCGGCGGTGCGCAGCACGGTTCCGGCATTGCCTGGGTCGCGGACGGCGGCCAGCAAGACGAAGAGCGCCGGCTCATCGGCGTCGCGGCTGAGCTCTAATGCCCGCACCAACGCGACGTCGAGGACGTCGCATACCGCCACCACGCCTTGCGGGGTCACCGTCTCGGACAGCTCGCGCAGCACCGCGCCGCTCGCAAGCTGAACCTGGACGCCGAGGGCAACTGCCCGCTCCATCAGCTCGGGGTGTCGGCCCCTGGCGTCAGCCGTGACGAATAGTTCGCGAACGCCTGTCCCGCTGTCTGCCGCACGAACCAGAGCCTCGCGGACAGCCTGCGGTCCCTCGGCCAGAAACGCACGATCCTGCTCGCGAAACGACCGCTTGAGCAGCCGCTTCGTGGCCTTGACGCGCGGCGACCGGACGTCGGTCAGCTCGCTGCGCGACCCGACGACCTCCGCAGACACCCGATCAGGCAGCGGTCTCGGCGCCCGCGGCCGGTGCAGCAACCGACCCCGTAACAGGCAGTGCCTTGCGGGCGACCTCGACCAGCACCGCGAACGCCGCGTCGTCAGACACCGCTAGTTCGGCGAGGTTCTTGCGGTCGACCTCGACGCCGGCCGCCTTCAGCCCCTGGATCATGCGGTTGTAGGTCATGTCGTGCAGCCGTGCGGCCGCGTTGATGCGCTGGATCCACAGCCGACGGAAGTCGCCCTTGCGTGCGCGACGGTCGCGGTAGCTGTAGGTCGCCGAGTGCAGCAGCTGCTCTTTGGCCTTGCGGTAGAGCCGCGAGCGCTGGCCGCGGTACCCGCTTGCCCGCTCGAGGACAACCCGGCGCTTCTTCTGGGCGTTAATCGCCCGCTTCACGCGTGCCACGTGGAAACTCCTTGTTCAGTCCGGCGCCCAGTGGGGCCGGCTCATCGGACGACGAGTACGGCGAACTA